>JAYTAY010000447.1:0-6454 GCA_043737255.1 Luteimonas sp. | reverse complement strand
AGGTCGCCAAGGAGTCGGAAGATCCCAACACGCGCGACAAGAGCGGCGATCTCGGCTGGTTTGCACAGGATGCGTTCGGGCCTGATTTTGGCGCGCAGGTCGCGGCGTTGAACAATGGCCAAGTATCTGCACCGTTCAAAACCACGGCAGGCTGGCATATCGTCGAGCGGGTTGGAACGCGCCAGACGGATGCGGCCAACGACAACCGGACGTCGCAAATCCGCGAGACCATCGGCCGGCGCAAACTGGAAGACGAGTACAACCGCTTCCTGCGCGAAATGCGCGGCGACGCATACGTGGATGTACGCACCGGCACCACAGCAACGCCCACAACGCCCACAACGCCGGCACCTATGACACCTACACCTGCACCTGCCAACGGCGGTTGAGATGCGGCCACGGCTTGCCCTGATTGCGGGCGAGCCGGCTGGCATCGGCCCGGAGTTGTGCGTGCGGCTGGCACAGCTGACACGTGACGATTGCAGCTTGCTGGCATTCGCGGATCCGCAGACCCTGCAAGCCGCAGCGGACGCGTTGTCACTGCCGCTGCGTTTGCTCGAAGAACGCGCAATCGCCGAACGGCCTGGCGATTTGCCGCTGCGCCCATTCCCCAATGCCGTGGCGAACCGTTTCGGAGAGGCCAATCCCGACAACGCAGCGGCCGTGATCGCGGCACTGACCGCCGCGGCCGACGGATGTCTGCACGGCGAGTTCGATGGCCTGGTGACCGGCCCCATCCACAAGGCCACGATCAACCAAGGCGGCATCGCTTACACCGGCACCACCGAATTGCTGGCGCAGCATGCGAACTGTGCCGTGGTCATGATGCTGGCCAACGACGTGGTGCGGGTCGCGCTTGCCACCACCCACCTACCGCTGCGCGCTGTGCCGGATGCGGTCACCAGCGATGTCTTGATCCGCACCTTGCGGATTCTTGATGCCGCCTTGCGCGAACAGTTCGGCATCGCGGCACCGCGCATCGCAGTGCTTGGTCTCAATCCGCATGCGGGCGAAGCTGGACACCTTGGACGGGAAGAAATCGAGATTATCGAACCCGTGCTGGCCCTGCTCCGCGACGAAGGCATGCAACTGGCCGGCCCGCTTCCCGCCGACACCGCGTTCCTGCCCACGAAGCTGCGTGACTTCGACGCGGTGCTGGCGATGTACCACGACCAGGGTCTGCCAACTCTGAAATACAGCGGTTTCGAGCATGCCGTCAACATCACGCTCGGCCTGCCGTACCCGCGGGTAGCGGTCGATCACGGCACTGCACTGGATCTCGCCGGCAGGGGAATCGCTGTTCCCTCCAGCCTGTTTGCCGCGGTCGCCACCTGCGCGCGACTGGCGCGGTTGTGCATGCCAACGCGCTGAAATCTTGCCGCGGATTACACGGATCAACGCGGATAGAACTTTCTTGGGCTGTACATCTGGCATGCCGCTTTATCCGCGTTGATCCGTGTGATCCGTAGCGAAAAGGCCTTCGCTCCCCGCCAGACCCTGCACCATAATGCGGCATGTCCCTTCCCTACCACCGCGTCAAGAAATCGCTCGGCCAGCACTTCCTGCACGAGCGCGGCGTGGTCGAAAAGATCATCCTCGCCGTCAATCCCAAGCCCGGTGATCGCATCGTCGAGATCGGGCCCGGGCAAGGTGCGTTGACGTTGCCGTTGTTGAAGAAACACGGTTTGTTGACCGCCATCGAGTTCGACCGCGACTTGCTGGAACCGTTGACCGCAGCCGCGCGCGACATCGGCACACTGACGCTGATTCCCGCCGACGTGCTCAACGTGGATTTCACTGCGCTCGCCAACGGCGAACCGATCCGGCTCGTTGGCAACCTGCCCTACAACGTGTCCTCACCGATCCTGTTCCATGCACTGGCCCATGCCGCTGCCGTTCGCGACATGCATTTCATGTTGCAGAAGGAAGTAGTCGATCGCATGGCGGCCGGCCCGGGCAGCAAGGTCTACGGTCGCCTGAGCGTGATGCTGCAGGCCTATTGCGAAGTGACGCCGCTGTTCAATGTCGCACCGGGTGCATTCCGGCCGCCGCCGAAAGTGGACTCCGCCGTGGTGCGCCTGGTGCCCCGTCCAGCCGATCGCATCGGTGTCGACGATCCGGTGCGCCTTGCAACAGTGGTACGCGCGGCATTCGGGCAGCGCCGCAAGACCCTGCGCAACGCGCTGCAAAACGTGGCCGATACCGCAATGATCGAAGCGGCAGGTTTGCGTCCCGATGCGCGCGCCGAACAGATCGAAGTGGCCGGTTTCATCCGTCTCGCCAATCTGCCCGTGACATAGCCTCGAACAGCGTCCTGCCGTCGTCGGTGTGTTCACGTTGCTCGCTTACACTGTCGGCATGAACAAGCCTGCCGACCACGCGTTCGATATCGATGTCGCCACTCGCTATCTCGATGACCAATCCGCGCCAGAGGAAGGCCGTTTCGTGTTCGCGTACACCATCAGCATCCGCAACAGCGGCAAGGTGCCGGCGCGGCTGATCAGTCGCCACTGGATCATCACCGACGCCAACGGCAAGGTGGAGGAAGTCACCGGTGATGGCGTCGTCGGCGAGCAACCGTGGCTGCGCCCGGGCGACGGCTTCGAGTACACCTCGGGCGCGATCCTGGAAACCAGCCTCGGCACCATGCACGGCACATACGACATCCTTGCCGACGACGGCACGCGCTTTGCGGCGCCCATCCCGGCATTTACGTTGTCGATGCCGCGAACGCTCCACTGAGCGCAAGCCATGGCCGTCTGGGCGATTGGCGACTTGCAGGGATGTTACGAGCCGACCCGACGCCTGCTCGACAAGATACGGTTCGATCCGGCAAGGGATCGGCTGTGGTTTTGCGGGGACCTGGTCAATCGCGGTGGCGAATCACTGGAAACCTTGCGACTGGTGCATTCGCTGCGCGCGCACATCGTGGTGGTGCTCGGCAACCACGACCTGTCGCTGCTGGCGATCGGTGAACGCCGCGAGGAAGACCAGCGCAGGGTCAATCCGGACCTGCAACGCGTGCTGTTTGCCGAGGACCGGGATGAATTGCTGGACTGGTTGCGCGTGCAGAACCTGATGCATGCGGATCGCGAACTCGGCTGGATGATGGTGCACGCCGGTCTTGCGCCAAAATGGACCACGACACTCGCCGAACAACACGCACGTGAAGTCGAAACGCAATTGCGTGGCGATGGCTTCGGCAAACTGCTGAAAAACATGTACGGCGATCGTCCGGAATGGTCGCCAAAACTCACCGGCATGGATCGCCATCGCGCCATCATCAACATCTTCACCCGCATGCGCTATTGCTCGCCGCGCGGGCGTATCGCCTTTGAGGAAAAAGAAGCGCCTGGCACGCAGATGCCGGGGCTGTACCCGTGGTACGAAGTACCCGGCCGCGTCGAACGTGAATTGAAAATCGTGTGCGGACACTGGTCGACGCTGGGCCTGTTTATCGGCCACGGCGTGCATGCGATCGACACCGGCGCGGTCTGGGGTGGCAAGCTCACTGCGTTGCAGCTTGATAGTGAAGAGCTGCGCGTTGTTCAAGTGCCGGGGCGCGATGTCTCGGGCATCATCAAGCCAGCCGCTGCGCACTGACAGTTCAATACTTTTAACACGAGCGTCTGTAGGAGCGCGCCTGGGCGCGATGAAGCTCTACCAGTAAAGCTCATCGCGCCCTGGTGCGCTCCTACGGACGCACGAGATCCACGAACGTATAGTCGAAGATGTGTCTGGCATCCTTGAGACGCGTCTCGCTCGCCACCACACGCCAGTCGGCAGGATCGAACTTCGGAAAGAAAGTATCGGCGCCATCGACGATGGTATCGACATGTGTCAGATGCAGCCTCGATGCCCACGGGAGCGTCAGCGCATAGATCGCAGCGCCACCGATCACGCACAGTTCCGATGCGCCGTCGTTGTTGGCGATATTGATTGCAACATCCATCGATGCCACAGCTTCCATCCCGTCGAACGGAACACGCCCGCTACGCGTCAACACCAGGTTGCGCCGCTTCGGCAACGCACGACCGAGCGACTCGGCGGTCTTGCGCCCCATCAGGATCGGCTTACCGAGCGTCAATGCCTTGAAACGCTTGAGGTCATCCGGCAACTGCCACGGCAAGGCATTGTCCTTGCCGATCGCATTGCGACCATCCATTGCGGCGATCAGCACCAACTCGGTCACACCGCGACCGGAGCCTTGATCGCCGGCAACGGATCGTAATCCTTGATCGTGATGTCGTCGTAGACAAACGCGAACAGATCGGTGACGTCCGCATTCAACTTCAGATTCGGCAACGTCTTCGGTTCGCGGGACAACTGTTCGCGCGCCTGCTCGAAATGATTTGAATACAGATGCGCGTCGCCGAGCGTGTGCACGAAATCGCCCACTTGCAGCCCACACGTCTGCGCCACCATGTGCGTTAGCAGTGCGTAGCTGGCGATGTTGAACGGCACGCCGAGGAAGATGTCGCCGCTGCGCTGGTACAACTGGCAGCTGAGTTTTCCATCTGCCACGTAGAACTGGAATAGCGTGTGGCACGGCATCAACGCCATCCGTGGCAGGTCGGCGACGTTCCAGGCACTGACGATCAGGCGCCGCGAATCGGGATTGCGCTTGATCTCGTCGACCACCCAGCGGATCTGGTCGATTTCGCTGCCGTCAGTGCCGGCCCAGCGACGCCACTGCTTGCCGTACACCGGGCCGAGTTCGCCCTTGTCGTCGGCCCACTCGTCCCAGATCGAAACCTTGTTGCCCTTGAGGTAGGCGATGTTGGTGTCGCCTTTCAACAGCCATAGCAACTCGTGCAGGATCGAGCGCAGATGCAGCTTCTTGGTGGTCAGTAGCGGAAAGCCCACGCTCAAATCGAAGCGCATCTGCCAGCCGAACACGCTGCGCGTCCCGGTGCCCGTGCGATCTGCTTTTTCGGTGCCGTGATCGAGGACGTAGCGCAGCAGATCGAGGTATTGCTTCATCGGGCAGGCTTCATCGGGCAGGCCGCATCAGGCGGGCTCGGCGGGCGTCGCGGCTTGCGGTTGCAGCGTCGGCGCGCGGCGCGACATCCACAAGCACCACAACCCGAAAGCGATCAGCGGCAACGACAACACCTGCCCCATCGTCAGCCAGCCGAAGGCGAGATAGCCGAGTTGCGAATCGGGCTCGCGCACGAACTCCACCACGAAGCGGAAGATGCCGTACAACAACGCGAACAGGCCACCCACCGCATAACGTGGACGCGGCTTGCGCGAGTACCACCACAGCACGCAGAACAGCACCAATCCTTCAAGGCCAGCCTGGTATAGCTGCGAGGGATGCCGTGCATACATGTCCAGCAACCCCGCGTCGAATTGCTGACCCAGCGCTGTCGGATCCAGGTTTGCGAGTTCGGCGGGCAGCGAGCGCGGAAACACCACGCCGAAATCACCACCGGTGGGTTTGCCCCACAGCTCGCCGCCAATGTAGTTGCCCAGCCGGCCGAAACCGAGTCCCTGCGGCACCAGCGGCGCGACGAAATCCATCGTGTCGAAGAAGTGCAGCCGCTGCTTGCGCGACCACCACCACATCGCCGCCATCACGCCCAGCAGGCCGCCGTGGAAGCTCATGCCGCCTTCCCACACCTTGAACAACATCAGCGGATTGTCGAGGAAGTCTGAAAACGAATAAAACATCACGTAACCGATGCGGCCGCCGAGCACGACGCCGAGCATGCCGTAGAACATCAGGTCGCCGTAGCCGTTCTCATCGACGCCAGGCAATCGGCCGGCACGGATGCGGCTGCGTCCAAGAAACCAGGCAATGCCAAACGCCAGCAGGTACATCAGCCCGTACCAGTGGATCTTCAACGGTCCGAGCGCGAGGGCGATGGGGTCGATCTGGTGCAGATAGATCATGCGGACGATGGCCTTGGCGTTGCGGTCGCGTAGCAACTATTTTGCCCGAGTGGCGATGGCATTGGAGATTCTGTCGAGGAGATGACATGGATTGTGCAGGAGCACCTGCGCGCGATTGGACATTACCGGTAAAGCCCATCGCGCCCGGGTTCGCTCCTACAGGTCAATCCAGCATATGTGGCCGATTCGATAGTTCGTCATCGTCATGCTCACCTTCGACCCGCGGAAAATGTTCCGCCAACAAGGCCGACACCGCATCGATACCGCGCAGCACCGCCGTCTCCGGCTCATCCGCCTTCAGGCCCTCCTCGATCAGCTGACAGACGCCGCGCCATTGCTCGGCGCTCACCAGCGCATCGAGGCCGCGGTCGGCGACGATCTCGATGCGATGGTCGGCCAACAACAGGTAGATCAGCACGCCGTTATTGGCGCTCGTGTTCCAGACCCGCAATTGTGCGAAGACATCCAGCGAGCGCTGTCGCGCATCAACCTTGGCTAGTACGGCGTGGAACGGCAACGCCGCCTCGACCGCGAAACAGATTTCACCACGATGCTT
>JAYTAY010000446.1:0-2726 GCA_043737255.1 Luteimonas sp. | reverse complement strand
CGACATCGCGGCTGCCGACCACGGCGACCACTTCGCCACTGTGCACATCGGTCATCACCAGCCCCGCCTGCAACTCGGGACGGCGTTTGCTTTTGAGCGATTGCAAGGTGCGGGTGACCGAACCTTCCGCATACGCCTGCGCGGCCGGCGACATGCCGGTCATGACGCTCAGGCCCGCGCCTTGCAGCGCATCGGCCGGGTAATCGGCCGCCAGTTGCCGGCGGACCAGGTCGACATAGGCAGGAAAACGATTCGGCGCAGCGCCGCCCGCGGTTTTGGTCACGCCCAGCGGCGCCTTGAGCGCGCGTTGCAGTTCTGCGTCGTTGATCAGCTGGGTTTCGTGCATCTCTCCGAGCACGAAATCACGTCGCTCCTTCGCACGCTCGGGATTGCGGCGCGGATCGTAATGCGAGGGCCCGCGCACGATGCCGATCAGCAGCGCGATCTGCTCGGTGCTGAGGTCGCGCAGGTCGCGGCCGAACCAGAATTCCGATGCCGCCGCGACGCCATGAATGGCCTGCGCGCCGCGTTGGCCGAGATACACCTGGTTGAAATACGCCTCGAGGATGGTGCGCTTGTCGTAACGCGCCTCGATCAGCATCGCGTAGAGGATTTCGTTGAACTTGCGCTTGAACGTCTGTTCCTTGCCGATGCCCAGCAGACCGCTGCGCGCCAATTGCTGGGTCAGCGTGCTGGCGCCCTGTTTGGCCTGGCCGGACTTGACGTTGACGAACAGCGCGCGCGCCATGCCGCTGATGTCGATGCCGTGGTGGCGGGCGAAATCGCGATCCTCGACCGCCTGCAGCCCGGTCACCAGTTGATCGGGCACTTCATCCAGGCTGACCAGTCGCCGTTCCTCCTGTTTCTGGCCATACAAGGTAGCGATGCGCGCCGCATCGAGTTTGGCGGCGCGCACGGCCTGCTTGCGCGCGGCATCCCGCACGGACGCGACGCGGCCGCTGGACAGTGATACTTCGATGCGGCGCGGGGCGACGGCGCCATCGATGTCATTGAAGCCGCGGCTGGCAATGAGGAACCGGCCGCCGTTGCGCGTGTAGCTGCCGGGCCGCACGCCCGCGCCATCATCGCGATAGGACGCGGCGTCCAGCTCGGTCTTCAAGGTCTGCACGTCCATCGCCATGCCTGATTGCAGCAGCAGTGGGCGCGCGTAGACGCGGGTCGGCAACTGCCATTGCAATTGACCGAAACGCTGCCCGACCTGATGGTTGAGGTAGAGCATGTACGGGATCAGGAAGCCAAGTCCCAGTCCCGCGAGCGCAAGCAATCCGGTCAGCAGGCGACGACGCCAATCGGGCGCGTCGCTGCCTTCGTCGTCGCGCTCTTCGTCATAACCGTCTTCGTCGTAATCGATGCGGGCCATAAACCTTCGATCGAGCCAGCGTTGGCTGGCTCACGGGGGATGCGACAATGTGCGCACTGCGGAGTCTAGCGTAGCCGTTGCAGGCCCCGTCCCAGCCGCAGACCACACCAGACCAGTCAGCCGGAGTTTCGCAAGCATGTCGTTTTCGATGGCCGATGCGCGGTTTTTGTTGGACCGCAGCGTTGGCCTGATCCGTCGCGGACTGCTGAGCCTGCGCACGCGCGGTTGGAGCGCCAGCTGGCAACGGGTCAAGGCACAACTGCATCGCGTGGCGCCGGAACAACGGGCCGCGTTGTATTTCCCGATGGATGTCGCATTCGCGCCGTTTGCATTGCCGCATGGCGAGACGCCGGTCGCGAGCATCGTCATCCCGGTGTTCAACCAGTTCGAGCACACGTTGCGTTGCCTGCGCGCATTGGCGGAACATCCACCAGCGGCGGCCTGCGAAATCATTGTGGTCGACGACGGTTCGAGCGACGCGACATGCGAATCCTTGCCGCAAATCGCAGGCCTGCGTTATCAGCAGCGCAGCGAGAATGGCGGCTTCATCGCTGCCTGCAACGACGGCGCGGCGCAGGCCAGTGGCGAGTTCCTGGTCTTCCTCAATAACGACACAGTGCCGCAGCCAGGCTGGCTGGATGTGTTGCTGCGGACTTTCGACGAACATCCGCGCACGGGATTGGTGGGCGCGCAGTTGCTGTATCCCGATGGCCGATTGCAGGAAGCCGGCGGCCTGGTGTTCGCCGATGGCTCTGCCTGGAATTACGGCAGGTTCGCATCACCCGGCGATTCGCGCTACGCCTACGTGCGTGATGCCGACTATTGCTCGGGCGCGGCGATTGCCATTCCGTCAGCGTTGTTCCATTCGCTCGGTGGTTTCGACCAGCGCTACTCACCGGCGTATTACGAAGACACCGATCTCGCCTTCGCGGTGCGCGCTGCGGGTCATCGCGTGGTCTATCAGCCCGAGGCGCGCGTGGTCCATGTCGAAGGCGTGACGGCGGGCAGCGACACGGGTAGCGGCGTCAAGGCCTACCAGATCCGCAACCAGGACATCTTCCGTGAAAAATGGTCGTCGGCACTGGCGCAGCAGCCTGCGGCGAGACGCGAGCCGACGCCCGTGCTGCTGCATGCGAAGCAGCGGCAAATCCTGATCATCGATGCCCTGACCCCACAACCCGATCACGATTCGGGCTCGTTGCGACTGGTGAACCTGATGCGATTGCTGCGCGAGGAAGGCGCGCACGTGGTGTTCCTGCCGTCCAATCGGCGGCACGCCGGAACTTACACCACGGCGTTGCAGCAACTGGGCGTCGAGGTCTGGTATGCGCCGCACGCGAGACGT
>JAYTAY010000445.1:0-2727 GCA_043737255.1 Luteimonas sp. | reverse complement strand
CGCGAGTTCCACGCCAAGTTGCATCGCGCGTTCGGCATAGATTGGCTTGCTGCCGGCGTTGGAACCGCAGTAGACGCAGACTGATTTCATGTTGCGCTGCGCGTCAGCAGCCACTGCACCAGGGAGACGCCGGCGAAACCAGTCACAGCGGCGGTGGCGAATGCCAACTCGATGTTCCCGCCATGACGCAGCGTCAAGGTCAACACGACAAAGAAGGGCAAGCTCCCCAGCACGAACCATAAGATGTTCATCGACAGATCGGCCACCTGCCGGGTGTAGCGCGTGTCGGTGTACAGCCAGGTCAACGGCAGCGACGCTACCAGTGCGCCGAGCCAGCCGCTGCGTTTTGCAACCGCGGACGCGACCAGCACCACGGCGACCGTGATGACCAGCTTGAGCAGGAACTGCAGACTCACTAGCGGCTGAACTCAATTCGCCTTGTGGATCGCGCGCTTGTCGACCGCCAACGCGGCTTCATGCACGACCTCGGACAACGCGGGATGCGCATGGCAGATGCGGGCGAGGTCATCGGCGGAGCCGTTGAACTCCATCGCGACCACACATTCGTGCACTAGTTCCGACACGACCGGGCCGCACAAGTGCACGCCGAGGATGCGATCGGTTTCCGCGTGCGCGATGATTTTCACCAGGCCCACAGGTTCCGCCATCGCAACCGCGCGGCCGTTGGCGGCGAACGGGAAGCTGCCGGTCTTGTACGGAATGCCTTCGGCCTTGACCTGTTGTTCGGTCTTGCCAACCCAGGCGATTTCCGGTTCGGTGTAGATCACCCACGGCACGGTGTCGAGATTGACGTGGCCGGGCAGGCCGGCGATGAGTTCGGCGACGGCAATGCCCTCTTCGCTCGCCTTGTGCGCGAGCATCGGGCCGCGCACGCAATCACCGATTGCCCACACGCCATCAACGCCGGTGTGATTGTGTTCGTCGACTTCGATGCGGCCGCGATCGTCGAGTTTCACCGGCGAACCTTCTGCCAGCAGTCCCTTGGTCGCCGCCTTGCGGCCGACCGACACCAGCAGCTTGTCGAACACCAGCGTGTCGTTCTTGCCGTCCGCGCCGGCGAAGGTGACATGCACGCCGTCTTTCTTGATTTCGGTCTTGCCGACTTTGGTGTTCAGACGGATGTCCAACCCCTGTTTCTTGAATTCCTTGGCGGCGGCCTTCGCGATGTCGCTATCGACTGCAGCGAGGAAGTCTGGCAGCGCTTCGAGGATGACGACTTCAGCGCCGAGACGCTTCCACACGCTGCCGAGTTCAAGACCGATCACGCCCGCGCCGATTACGCCAAGACGCTTCGGGGTTTCAGCGAAATCGAGGCTGCCGACGTTGTCGACAATTTTGTCGCCATCGAATTTTGCGAACGGCAGCTCGATGGAATCCGAACCTGCCGCAAGGATCACATTGGTCCCCTTGAGTTCGACTTCACTGCCATCGTGTTGCTTGACCTTGACGATATTGCCATCGTGCAGCGTGCCGAAACCGGCATACGACGTGATCTTGTTGGCCTTGAACAACATCGCCACGCCGCTGGTGAACTGCTTCACGATCCTGTCCTTGCGTCCGATCATCGTGCCGACGTCGATCCTGGCGTCCTTGGTGGTGATGCCGTGTTCGGCAAAGACGTGTTGCAGGTTGTGGAACTGGCGCGAGGAATCCAGCAACGCCTTTGACGGAATGCAACCGACACGCAGGCAGGTGCCGCCGAGTGCAGGCTTGCCGTCCTTGCCGAGCGCGGCATCGACGCAGGCGGTCTTCATGCCAAGTTGCGCTGCACGGATCGCGGCGACATAACCGCCAGGGCCGCCACCGATGACTACTACGTCGTATTGTTCGGCCATGTTGATTCCTTTGTCTTTCCTTCTCCCGTCGGGAGGAGGTGCCCGAAGGGCGGATGAGGGTACCGCGAAGGGACGATGGTTCAGGCGTTACAACTTCGCCGTACCCTCACCCCAACCCCTCTCAGCTCTGCACACCCTTCGGGCGTCGACCGGGAGAGGGGCTTCAAGACAATTACATGCCCAACAACATCCGATGCGGATTTTCCAGCTGGTTCTTGATGTCCACCAGGAACAGCACCGCGTCCTTGCCATCGATGATGCGGTGGTCGTAGCTCAGCGCGATGTACATCATCGGCGCGGCAATGACGGCGCCGCCTTCGACGATCGCGCGTTCCTTGATCGTGTGCATGCCGAGGATCGCGCTCTGCGGCGGATTGACGATCGGCGTGGACATCAGCGAACCGAAGGTGCCGCCATTAGTGATGGTGAACGTGCCGCCTTGAAGATCATCGAGCGCCAGCTTGCCGTCGCGTGCCTTGGTCGCGTATTCGGCGATACCTTTTTCGATGTCGGCGAACGACATGCGCTCGACGTTGCGCAATACCGGCGTCACCAGGCCCTTCTCGGTCGAGACCGCGATGGAGATGTCGGTGTAGCCGTGATAGATGATGTCGCTGCCATCGACCGAGGCATTGACCACGGGATGGCGCTGCAATGCATTCGCTGCGGCCTTGGCGAAGAAGCTCATGAAGCCGAGCTTGATGCCGTTGGCCTTCTCGAACGATTCGCCGAGTTCCTTGCGCATCGCCATGACCCTGCCGAGGTTGACCTCGTTGAACGAGGTCAGCATCGCGATCGAGTTCTTCGACAGCATCAGGCGTTCGGCGATGCGGGTGCGCATGCGCGTCATCGGCACGCGTTCTTCCGGACG
>JAYTAY010000444.1:0-2732 GCA_043737255.1 Luteimonas sp. | reverse complement strand
GTCATGGCACGAGCGACTTTGCTTTAAAACAAAAGCTTGAGGCGACCGGAGAAAAATTGAACAAGGCGGCGAAAGAGTACGAAGCGTTGACGGATCCGCGCGGCCGCAAAGAAAAAGCGATGGAAATCGCCGGTTACATCGGCGAAATGTACGGTGAGGTCGAAAACGCGAAAGCCGGCTGTAAGAGCGAGTCGACATGGAGCTTCGAGTTCGGCGCCAAGGTTTCCCTCGGCGGCGAATTTCCGCCGGCGTCGAAGATCGGTCCATCTTTCATCTGGCGCTTTTGAGGAAATCGACATGAGCGGATATTCGAGATCTCCAAAACTGCTGCGTGGTGGCCTGGTCCTTCTCGACCCGGTCAGCGGCAATCTGTTGCGCATCATCGGCCTGCAGTACAACCCGGACACGATGACCCGCAGTCTGCAGATCAAAGGAGCAGGCGGTGAGGGCGGCGACCGCAGTGAGGCGCTGCGGCTGAAAGGGCCGCCAGCAGAAACGATCAAGCTTGAGGTCGAGATCGATGCCACCGATGCGCTCGAAGCCTTGCAGTCGCCCACGATCAACATCGGCCTGCATGCGCAGATCGCTTCGATCGAAGCGTTGGTCTACCCGGCCAGCGGCACGCTGTTCGCGAACAACGCAAGCGCGTCTACCGGCTCGCTGGAGATTGCGCCCGCCGAGGCGCCGTTGACGGTGTTCGTGTTCGGTCCGAACCGGATCGTGCCGGTGCGGATCACCGAGCTGAGCATCACCGAAGAGGCGTTCGATATCTCGCTGAATCCTACCCGCGCCAAGCTCAGTCTCGGCCTGCGCGTGCTGAGCATCGACGACATCGGCTTCAACAGCAAGGGCGGTGGGCTGTTCATGGGCTATCTGCAGGCGAAGGAACGCCTCGCCGCGCAGGCCGCCGGCAGCGATTTCCGCTCGCTCGGCATCCCCGGCATTTTCTGATCTCGATGTCCGACAACGACCCTGGAGCGCATGCGCATGGCGAATTATGATTTCCCACCCACCAGCCGCTATTACGCGATTGAGATCGCGACGTTGACCGGCGAAGACGGCAGCGTCGCGCCGTATCTGCGCCGCCGCTTTCTGCCGCCCAGCGAGAGTTTCGTTCTGCTGCACGAGTATCGGGTGAGCGAGGGCGATCGTCCCGATCATGTCGCTGCGCGCGAACTGGGCGACCCGGAAGGTTTCTGGCGACTGTGCGATGCCAACGGCGTGATGCATCCCGATGAGCTCACCGACACCATCGGCGAAACCGTGCGCATCACCTTGCCTGCCGGCATTCCCCCACCGGCGAGGGAATGAATCATGGTCAAGGGCATCCATCTGACGCTGATGATCGGACCGGCCCTGCCGGTGCCGGCGCCGCGCATGGTGGTGGATGCGCTGCAGAGCGTGCAGATCACCAGCGGCAAGGACAAGAGCGGCTTCCAGCTGACCTTTGCGGTGAGCAAGCACTCGGTGCTGCTCGACACCATGCTGCCGGCCGGTTATTTCGACCCGATCACCACACGCGTCATTGTGGTCGTCACGCTCGGCGGCTTCCCGCACGTATTGATGGACGGTGTGGTCACCCGTCAGGAGTTGTCGCCAAGCAGCGAGCCGGGGCAATCGACGTTGACCATCACCGGCGAGGATTTGAGCGCTTTGATGGACCTGATCGAAGTGCCGCTGCCTTATCCGGGCATGTCGGATACGGTGCAGGCGTACTCCATTCTGGCGCGCTACGCGGCGTTCGGGGTGATTCCAATCGCGATCCCGGGATTCATACCAGGGCTCGATCTTCCCACCAAGAAGCATGAGTCGCAGGCCAGCACCGATCTGGTGCATCTCAAGGGAATCGCCGGCAACAACGGATTCGTGTTCTACGTCGAACCGGGACCTTTGCCCGGACAAAGCATCGCCTATCTGGGGCCGAATATCCGTATCCCGGTGCCGCAGCCGGCGCTGAACATCAACATGGATGCGCATACGAATGTCGACTCGCTGAATTTTTCGCTTGATGGACTGGCGAAGGAAACGATGATGGTCACCGTCAACGACCCGGTCGCAGGAAAATTTCCGATTCCGATTCCGATTCCCGCGATCAGCATCTTCCAGCCGCCGCTGGGTGCGCGGCCGACGCCTATGCTGAAGTTGGTGCTGTCCAGAGCCACGGGCGGAAAATCGATCCAGTTCACAATGCAACAAGCGCTGGGCCGCATGCTCAAGGGCTCTGCGAATGCGATCACCGTGTCCGGCTCGCTCGACGTGCTGCGTTACGGCCATGTGCTGCGCTCGAAAATGATGGTCGGCGTGCGCGGCGCGGGTTTGGCTTATGACGGTCTTTATTACGTCGACAGCGTCACCCACAAAATCAAGCGCGGTGAATTCAAGCAGAGTTTCCAGCTCAGTCGCGATGGTCTGATTTCGCTCACGCCAAAGGTACCGGTATGAACCAGCAGACGTTTCCAGGCCTGTATCGCGGCACGGTCCTGCCTTTTCCGGATCCCGAATTCCGCGGCCGTTTGCTGCTGACCATTCCGGACGTGCTCGCGTTCGTGCCCACGACATGGGCCGAACCGTGCACGCCGCTGTCTGGTCCGCCTGGACCGATGGGCGTGTACATGGTGCCGCCGCCCGGCGCGGGCGTGTGGGTGATGTTCGAGCACGGTAGCGTCAATAATCCGGTGTGGATCGGCTGTCGCTTCGACACGTCGGCGGATCCGCCGATCGACGCCAAACTG
>JAYTAY010000443.1:0-6468 GCA_043737255.1 Luteimonas sp. | reverse complement strand
ACCGATGCCGTCGAGATGCTCGTTGAGCATGCGTCGATACATGTTGGTCATGTAATCCAGGAATGCGGTGCGCGATTCGGCGGCATCGCTGACATTTCCCAGGTATCCGTGCACGTTGAAACGCGCGGTCGCGTACAGCGTCGCCATGCTGATGCGCTTCAAGCCTTGTTCGCGCGCCTGCTTGTTGGCTAATTCGAGGAAGGCGTTGACGCAGGTGAAGAAAGCGGGGTCGAGCGTGTTCTGGTCCTGATCTGGCTGGGGTTGTGCCTGTGTCTGGTTTTCGTCGGTCATGAATTGTCTTCCAGTTTTTCGATGATGATCAGAAATGAATGTTTTCGCGCATCGCGATCGTATGCACGTCCTTGTCGCCACGCCCCGACAGGTTGCACAGCACGATCGCGTCTTTCGGCAATTCGCGCGCTAGCTTGATCGCCTGCGCGATGGCGTGGCTGGATTCGAGGGCCGCCAGAATGCCTTCGGTCCTGGCCAGCAGATGGAAGGCAGCCAGCGCTTCATCATCGGTCACTCCGACATATTCGGCGCGACCGGCGTCCTTCAGGAAGGCATGTTCGGGGCCGACGCCCGGGTAATCGAGGCCCGCTGAAATCGAATGCGTCTCGATGATCTGCCCATCGTCGTCGCACAACACATAGGTGCGATTGCCGTGCAGGACACCGGGACGCCCAGCCGCCAGTGAAGCTGCATGCAGGCCCGTAGCGATGCCCTCGCCCGCCGCTTCCGCGCCAACGATGCGTACCTCCGAATCGTTGAGAAAGGCATGAAACAATCCGATCGCGTTGCTGCCACCGCCGACGCAGGCCGTGATCGCATCGGGAAGCCGGCCGTACTCAGCCAGCATCTGTGCCCGCGCCTCGCGTCCGACCACCGCGTTGAAATCGCGCACCATCCGCGGGTACGGATCGGGGCCAGCGACCGTGCCGATGATGTAGAAGGTGTCGCGCACATGGGCGACCCAGTCGCGCATCGCCTCGTTGAGTGCATCCTTCAGCGTCTTCGAACCACTGGTCACCGGGACGACAGTGGCGCCGAGCAACTTCATGCGGTAGACGTTGATCTTCTGCCGCTCGATATCGGTCGCGCCCATATAGACGACGCATTCCAGGCCCAGCCGCGCAGCGACGGTAGCGCTTGCCACACCGTGCTGGCCGGCGCCGGTTTCGGCAATGATCCGGGTTTTACCCATGCGCGAGGCGAGCATTGCCTGGCCGATGGTGTTGTTGATCTTGTGCGCGCCGGTGTGGTTCAGGTCTTCGCGCTTGAGCAGGATGCGTGCGCCGCCTGCGTGCTGGCTGAGGCGTTCGGCGTGATAGATCGGGCTCGGCCGACCGACGTAGTGGGCCAGGTCACGTTCAAATTCGGCGATGAAGTCTGGATCAATGCGCGCGGCATCGTAGGCGGCAGCCAGATCTTCCAGTGGGCCAATCAGCGTCTCGGCAACGAAACGGCCGCCATAACGGCCGAAATGGCCGGCGGCATCCGGGGTGGCGTGATAGTCGATCTTGCTCGCTGGCGGAACGGGCTGATCAGGCCGCGGCGTGGTCAGGATCGGCTTTGGATTCGGCATGGCAATCGGCACGACGCACTTCTTCGACGAAACGACGCATCTTATCGCCATCCTTGATCCCGGGCGCGCTTTCGATGCCCGAGGACACGTCCACGCCCCATGGCAACGTCGCCATGATCGCGTCGAACACGTTGCCTGCGTCGAGACCACCCGCCACCACGTAAGGCTTGGTCAGGGCCTCCGGGATACGCGACCAGTCGAACCCTTGGCCGGCGCCGCCGACCTCTCCCACTGCATGGCCGTCGAACAGGAACCCGGCCGCGCCGGGGTAACGCGAGTGCAGGATGCGAGCGTCGGGAACGGGATCGCTGCCACCCATGGCAAACGCCTTCAAGTACGGCAGACCGAACGAACGGCAGTACGCATCGTCTTCGGAGCCATGGAATTGCAGCAGGCTTGGCCGCACCTGCTTGATGACTTCACGCACGTCGTCGACCGGGTTGTCCATGAACAAGGCGACCGCATCCACCAGCGGCGCCAGCGCGCAACGCATCGCGCGCGCTTCCTCGGGCTGGACCCGGCGCGGGCTCCTGTCGGCGAATACGAAGCCGATGGCATCGGCGCCCAGTTCACTGGCCAAGCGCACGTCGCCCGAGCGCGTGAGGCCGCAGAATTTGATCCGGGTGCGGAACAGCGTTCGGCTCACAGGCTGACCTCGGTTGGCAGGCCCCATTCTGAGGGATAACGCGGCCCAACGAATACCAGACCCTGCGACGGCGCAGTGGGACCTGCGAGGCTGCGATCCCTGCCTGCAAGCAACTCGGCAATCCATTGCTGTGGACGGTCGCCGCGGCCCACTTCCAGCAGCGAACCGACAATGTTGCGCACCATGTGGTGCAGGAAGGCGTTGGCCTGCACTTCGATGATGACTTCATCACCGATACGCTCGACCACGATCTCCTGCAAATCGCGACGCGCATGCGGCGCCTGGCAGTGAACGGTGCGGAATGCCGAGAAGTCGTTCATGCCGACGAGTGCCTGCGCGGCGGCGTGCATCGCTGCGGCATCCAGCGGCCGCCGTTCCCACGACAGGTACTGGCGCGCAAACGCGAGGCGTACCGGACGATTCAATATCCGGTAGCGATACCGGCGCGCGCGCGCCGAGAAGCGCGCGTGAAAGTCGTCCGCGACCGGCATGCACCAGAGCACGCATATCGAGTCGGGCAAGCGTGAGGTCGCGCCAAGACTCCAGCCGCGGGGGGCGCGGTGGGCATCCGTATCGAAATGGATCACCTGGCAAGCCGCATGTACGCCGGCGTCCGTACGACCCGCACAGACCACTTTGATCGGCGCATCGGCCACGAAGGACAGTGCCCGCTCGACCGCCGATTGCACGGTTGGCTCGCGATCGAGCCGTTGCCAGCCCATGAATCCGCTGCCGTCGTATTCGACGCCCAGCGCATAGCGCATCACGCTACGCCCGATGACGATGCGGCATCAGGACATCTCGCGCAGCAATTGGGCCGCAGCCGAGCGTGCATCCGCGTCACCGATATCGACCACTTCCTGCAGCAGGCTGCGGGCGGTGTTGTCATCGCCCAGATCGATGTAGGCGCGTGCCAATTCGATGCTCTCCTGCCCCATCGCGGGCTTGCTGGCTGGAGGGGTCGACAGAATCGGGGGCGATGGCGCTTCCGACGCGTTGCCCGCATGCCAGGTCGGCGCTGGCGCGCCCGCGGCGGTCCATTCGGCGGCGGGCGCATCTCCGACAGGCGCAGGGGCGGTTGCACGTTTGGCAGCGCGGACATTGGGGGGTTCAACTGCGGCAGCAGAAACTGGTTCGATGTCGGGTACGGACGATGCGGGCGATGGCATGCTCGCCGCCAGGGACTCCGTGCTGAATGTCCTGCGAGCCGGTTCCGCAACCACCCGGCGGCGACGCGAGAACCACCATCCCAGCAGCCCCGCAACGGCCAACACGACAATCCCCAATGGCCACACCCACGTCGTGTCACGCTCGGAGGTGGCAGGCGCGGGCTGACCGGATTGCGTGGTGGAGGCGAGCGTGGCCGGGCTGGCCGCGGAGGTGCGGTTGGATTCGGCCAGGCGCTGTTGCGCTGCGGCCAACTCGCTGTCCTTGAGCGTGATCAGCTGGCCTTGCTGTTGTTGCAGCTTTTCCAACTCGGCGATCCGCGCCTGTAGTTCGACCACTTCCGCATCGCGTGCGGCGAGGTCTTCTTTGCCCTGCTGCAATTCCTGTCGAAGCATTTCACCCTCGCCTCCGGCACTGGCGCCGGATCGTGTTCCAGCCTGAGTCCCACGGCTTGCCGCCGAGGGGACGATTTCCAAACGTGCATCGGCAACGCGACGATCGGGTGGCGCTGGCGCCTGCACGGCGACCGGTGTGGTCGATGCGTTCGCGCTGGCGACGCTGGCAGGTTGCGGCGCAGGTCGGCGCGCGGCGCGCCAACGATCGATCTGGCCACTGACCAGGACCGCCGCCTCTGCCGTGGAAATAGACGAGATTTCCGTCTGCTGCGGCACGCGCAATACCGCGCCGCGCTTGATCTGATTGATGTCGTCGCCGATGAATGCGTCCGGATTGGCGCGCAGCAGGGCGATCATCGTCTGGTTAAGTGAATAACCCGACCCCGCATCCACCAGGCCCGCGATCTGCGACAGGGTCTGCCCCGGCTTCACCGGTCCGTACTCCGTTTGCGCGGGGCTGGCGGCAACCGCCGCCGCCGGCGCAGGTACGGCAGCAACCTGTGTCGGTGGCGGCGCACCTGCGAAAGCGACTGGTTCCAGCGGAGCTGCGGGAATCGCATTCGGGATGGGTTGCCTGGCCGGCTGCGTCGGTGGCGCCGCAACAGACACCGGTTGCGTTGGGGATGCAGGGACGCCCTGCGCGGGACGAACCACGGTGCCGGATTGGCCAATATTGGCCAGCGCGGCTTCGTCGATCATCGGGCTCAAGGCGACCGGAGCGTTGCGCGGGGCATCGACCAGCGCCGAATACTCGCGCACCACGCGGCTTTGTCCCGTATCCACTTCGACCAGGAAGATCAGCAACGGCGAGCTGACCGGCTGCGAACTGGTCACGCGGATCACCGTCCGGCCGCGTGCATCAAGCGCGATGGCGAATTGCAGGTCGGCCACCGTCCCTCGCGGCGGCTCCAGCCCGACCCGGGCGAAGGTTTCCGGCGATGCAAGCCGCGCCTGCAGTTGTTCGAGTTCAGCCGGATCGGTGTAGATCACCGGGATTTCGGCAAGCAGGGGCTCGTTGAGCTTTGATCGGACCTCGATCTGGCCCAAACCCAATGCAGCCGCCTGCGCGCTGACCAAAGCCAGCGCGACCGCCAATGCGCTACGCAAGATATTGATTGTCACGCGTTTCCCCTTGACCGCTCGTCGCCGATGTTGCGACTGTGACTATAGAACGTCAACGCCAGGGCAACACCAGTACCGGACACTCAACGGAATATAGGGCTTTCGTGTGGGCATCGTCAGCCGCCTGTTGAACTGGTGCGGTCAACAGGTGGCCAAATTCGCCTTCGCTCAGTCAAGTATTTGACATGCCGTTCGACCTGATTGAACGGTTGGTCACGGCGGCCAGCAGCGACCATCCGCGAGTTGCGATGTCACCTGTATCTGGTCGGAGTCGAGGTCGAGCGTGTATGCCGACCCGGCCAACACTCCAGCATGGCCGCCAAGCCACGTCCATTGCCTCCCGATGTCCCATCACTTCGACCCCAGTGTCTTGATTCGGATGAAATCGGATGCGTACCCGCGCTGCAGACACTCAGCCTTCCGCGGCCACCAATTCGGCAAGTTGCACCGCATTCAACGCCGCGCCCTTGCGGATGTTGTCGGCCACGATCCACAGGTTCAAGCCATGCGGATGCGACAGGTCGTCGCGGATCCGGCCCACATACACGGCATCGGTCCCGGACGCGTGGGTGACCGGCGTCGGATAACCACCCGGCGCATGCTCGTCCACGACTTCGATTCCAGGTGAGGCTTCAAGCAGCGCGCGCGCATCGACCGCGCTGAGTTTGTCGCGGGTTTCGATGTTGACTACTTCGGCATGGCCGTAAAACACCGGCACGCGAACCACGGTCGCATTCACGCGGATCGCATCGTCGCCCAGGATCTTGCGTGTCTCCCAGACCAGTTTCATTTCCTCGGTGGTGTAACCGTTGTCAGTGAAATCGCCGCCGTGCGGGATCACGTTGAACGCGATCTGCACCGGATAGACCTGAGGCTCGACGGGATTGAAGTTGAGCAGGCCAGCGGTCTGCTTGCCGAGTTCTTCCAGCGCCTTGCGCCCGGTGCCGGAGACCGATTGATAGGTGGCAATGTTCAGGCGTTCGATGCCGGCCTTGCGATGGATCGGCGCCAATGCGACCAACAGCTGCATCGTCGAACAATTGGGGTTGGCGATGATGCCGCGCGGGCGTTGCTTCACCATTTCTGGATTGACTTCGCTTACCACCAGCGGCACGTCGTCGTCGTTGCGGAATGCCGAACTGTTGTCGATCACCACAGCGCCCGCCGCAGCGAACTTCGGCGCGAATTCCTTCGATATCGAACCACCCGCCGAGAACAAGGCAATGTCCACGCCGGCCGGATCGAACGTCGCCAGATCCTGCACCACGACATCGCGATGCCCGAACTTGACCTTGCCGCCAGCCGAGCGCTCGCTCGCCAACGCCACCAGTTCACCGACCGGGAAATTGCGTTCGGCCAGGATCGACAACATCACTTCACCGACCGCGCCGGTGGCGCCGACTACGGCGACCTTGAATTGCTTGCTCATATTCATTGATTTTCCGGTTTATGTTTTTCGCAGGAGCGGCTGAGCCGTTAGCTCCCGATCCTGTGGGAGCGACGGAAGTCGCGACTGTGGCCTTGAGGGCGTCGCGACTTCCGTCGCTCCCACA
>JAYTAY010000442.1:0-6477 GCA_043737255.1 Luteimonas sp. | reverse complement strand
GCCGCAACACCCGACTCGACGCCGGGCAACGACAATTCCTCGGCAACCTGTCGCGAAAAACCTGGGCATTCTTCGATGCCTTCGTTACCGCTGATGACAACTGGCTGCCACCGGATAACGTGCAGGAACAGCCATCACGCACCGTTGCGCATCGCACCTCGCCGACCAACATCGGTCTGTACCTGCTCTCCAATCTTGCGGCGCGCGACTTCGGCTACATCAGCGCCCCATCAGCCGCACAGCGCATTGCCGACACGCTCGCGACGATGTCACGCATGGAGCGCTTTCGCGGCCATTTCTACAATTGGTACGACACGCAAACGCTGCACCCGATGCCCCCGCGCTATGTCTCGACGGTGGACAGCGGCAACCTTGCTGGCCATTTGATTACCTTGCAGCAGGGTTTGCTGCAGATGATCGACGAGCCGGTGATGACGTTGCGCGTGCTTGATGGCCTGATCGACACCGTCGTCGCGTTGGAGGACGCCAATGGCGCGCAAGTCGATGCGGCGGTTGCCGAATTGCATCGTGAGCTCCTGCAATCACGATTGCTCCCACCGGCTGACCTTGTGAGTCTGCGCGACCTGCTCGAAACTTTCGCGGAACGCGCCCGCCGAATCGACGCCGTCGATTTCGTTCGAAACCAGCGGGTACGTCAATGGACCACCGCGCTGGCGATGCAATGCGAAGAGCTGTGTGACGAGGCGGCGATCTGGTTGGGTGCTGGCTCAAGCGTCGCCGGCATTCCCAGCTTGCGACAACTGGCGGACAGTGATGAATCGCGCGGTTGCGAATTGGCGCGTCAACGCATTGCGGAATTGCAACGGCTTGCCACTGCCGCAGCGACCTTCGCCCACTTCGAGTTTGATTTTCTCTACGACCGCCAACGCCACCTGCTGCGTATCGGGTATAACGCCGACGAGCAACGCGGTGACGACAGCTTCTACGACTTGCTGGCGTCCGAAGCGCGGCTGGGAACCTTTGTCGGTATCGCACAAGGCGAGTTGCCGCAGGAAGCCTGGTTCGCGCTCGGTCGGTTGCTGACCGAATCGGACGGCGAGCCGGTGCTGTTGTCGTGGAGCGGCTCGATGTTCGAGTACCTGATGCCGCAACTGGTGATGCCGAGCTATCCGGGCACCTTGCTTGACCAGACCACATTGAAGTCGGTGCAGATGCAGATGGATTATGGGCGACATCTGGGTGTGCCCTGGGGTATTTCCGAATCCGGTTACAACGCAGTCGATGCACGAATGAATTATCAATACCGCGCATTCGGCGTGCCGACGCTGGGGCTGAAGCGAGGCCTTTCGCAGGACAAGGTGATCGCGCCTTACGCGAGCATGATGGCGCTGATGGTCGCGCCGGCGCATGCCTGCGAAAACCTTCAACGTCTTGTTGGCGATGGCTACGAAGGCGATTACGGATTGTTCGAGGCGATCGATTTCACCGCGTCGCGGTTGCCACGCGGTAAGGACGAGGCAGTGATCCGCTCGTTCATGGCGCACCACCAAGGCATGGGGTTTCTTGCCTTGGCTTATCTGTTGCTCGACCAGCCCATGCAGCGTCGCTTCACTGCCGACCCGCAAATCCAGGCAACCTTGTTGCTGCTTCAGGAACGGGTGCCGCGTGTCGGCGCATTCCTGCCGCATGCCGCCGACATGGGGAGCGAACTCGTCGTTTCCGACGTCAATGAAACGCGCCTGCGCGTTTTCAATACGCCCGACACCGAGCGGCCGGCAGTGCAGATGCTGTCGAACGGGCGCTATCACGTCATGGTGACCGCGGCCGGCGGTGGCTACACCCGCTTTCGCGAAATGGCGGTGACACGCTGGCGCGAGGATTCAACCCGCGATCCGTGGGGCAGTTTCTGCTACCTGCGCGATGTCGCCAGCGGCGATTACTGGTCCGCCGCCGGGCAGCCTACCGGCGTGGCCGTGGATCAGTACGAAGCCATTTTTTCCGACGCCAAGGCAGAGTTCCGTGGTCGTCGTAACGGTTATGAGACACATATGGAAATCGCCGTCTCACCCGAGGACGAGATCGAGCTGCGTCGCTTGAAAATCAGCCATCGGGGTCGCGGTCGCCGCATCATCGAAATCACCACCTATGCCGAAGTGGTGCTGGCGGAATCCATTGCAGACGAAATGCACCCAGCTTTCAGCAACCTGTTTGTGCAGAGCGAACTGGTTCGGCCCAAGCAGGCGCTGTTGTGTACGCGCCGCGCACGCGCCGAGGGCGATCCCACGCCGTGGATGTTCCATCTGATGGCAGTTCATGGCGCCGATGTCACTGACATTTCCTATGAAACCGATCGGGCGATGTTCCTTGGTCGCGGCCACTCGCCGGCCAATCCGCAGGTCGTCGTCGATCCGGCCAGGCAGCGGCTCGGCGACAGCGAAGGATCGGTACTCGATCCCATCGTCGCGATCCGCGTGCGCATTGCGCTCGAGCCCGAACAGGCCGTCACGATCGACATGGTCAGTGGTGTTTCCGATCAACGCGAAGCGTGTATTGCGCTGATAGACAAATATCGCGATCGACGATTGGCAGACCGCGTCTTCGATCTCGCCTGGACGCATAGCCAGGTGGTGCGCCATCAGATAAAGGCCAGCCAAGCCGATGCGCAGTTGTACGAACGCCTCGCCGGCGTCGTTCTGTACGCGCACCCCTTGCTGCGCGCCGACCGCGCGGTGCTGATGCAGAATCGGCGTGGGCAGTCCGGACTGTGGGGGCAGGCGATCTCCGGCGACCTGCCGATCGTGTTGTTGCAGATTGCCGATCCGGACAACATCGACCTCGTGCGCCAAGTCGTGCAGGCGCATGCGTACTGGCGATTGAAAGGCCTGAAGGTCGATCTGGTGATCTGGAACGAAGACCAGGTTGGCTATCGCCAGCGATTGCAGGAACAGATCCTCGGTCTCATCGCCGCCGGCGTTGAAACCAACATCATCGACCGACCCGGCGGCATCTTCGTGCGGCCGGCTCAACAGCTGTCGAACGAGGATCGGGTGCTGCTGCAATCGGTGGCGCGCGTCGTGCTGACTGATCGCGGCGGCACGCTTGCGGATCAGGTATTGCGCGCCAGGCCAGCAGAACCATTGCCACCCGCGCTCACCGTACAGCCGCATCTGGCGTCATCCGGCCATTCGCTGGAGCCGATGACGCTGATCCTCGAAAATGGACATGGCGGCTTCACGCCGGACGGCCGCGAGTACGTGATCAACCATGCGTCGGACCGCATGACCCCAGCGCCTTGGTCGAATGTGATCGCGAATGAGCACCTTGGGTGTGTGGTCAGCGAATCCAGCCTTGGCTATACGTGGAGCGAGAATGCACACGAGTTCCGCTTGACGCCATGGCATAACGACCCGGTCGCCGATCCGAGCGGCGAGGCCATTTACCTTCGCGATGAGGTCAGCGGCCGGGTCTGGTCGCCGGCCCGCCTACCTTGCGCCGATGCCGGCGAGTACCGTGTGCGCCATGGTTTTGGCTACACCGCGTTTGAGCATGTCGGGCATGGCATTGCCAGCGAATTGACCGTATTCGTCGATGTCGATGCGCCGGTGAAATTTCTGCGGTTGAGGCTTCGCAATGTTTCCGATGCGGCGCGGCGGCTCTCGATCACCGGCTACGTCGAATGGGTGTTGGGCGACCTGCGTGCGCGCGGCCAGATGCACATGGTCAGCACTATCGACGCGCAATCCGGCGTCGTGCTGGTTTCCAATCCCTACAACACCGAATTCGCCGAGCGCACGGCATTTCTGGACTGCGACACGGAGACTCGTTCGGTTACCTGTGATCGCACCGAATTCATCGGCCGTAACGGCAGCATGGCTGACCCAGCCGGCTTGCGGCGGTCCAGGCTATCGAGGCGAAGTGGAGCAGGGTTGGACCCATGCGCGGCGATCCAGGTATTCGTCGACCTGGACGTCAACGGCCAGCACGAACTGGTGTTCCGGTTGGGCGTGGGTCGCGGCGAATCCGACGCACTGCGAATCGCCAGTCAACATCGCAGCAACGAGGCTGCCGAAGCGGCACTGCAACGCGTGCATGCACATTGGCAACATCTGCTGGGCGCGGTGCAGGTAAAAACACCCGATCCAGCTGTCGACGTACTCGCCAATGGGTGGCTGCTTTACCAGACCATCGCCTGCCGTTTCGTCGCCCGCAGCGGCTACTATCAATCCGGCGGCGCATACGGATTCCGCGACCAATTGCAGGATGCGATGGCGATGGTCCACGCCGATGCGCGACGCCTGCGTGAGCATTTGCTGCGATGCGCTGGCCATCAATTTCCGGAAGGCGATGTGCAGCATTGGTGGCATCCTCCGCAGGGCCGTGGTGTGCGAACCCGTTGTTCCGACGATTTCCTGTGGTTGCCTGTCGCAATCTGCCGCTACGTTGAGACCAGTGGTGATTCCGGCGTGCTCCAAGTGCCGGTTCCGTATATCGATGGCCGTCCGGTCGGTGCCGATGAGGAGTCCTATTACGACCTCCCAAGTCGATCGGGATTGACCGAATCGCTCTATCACCACGGCGTTCGCGCGCTGCGGCGCGGCATGAGACTGCTTGGCGAACGCGGCTTGCCATTGATCGGCACTGGCGACTGGAACGACGGCATGAACCGCGTTGGCGAACTCGGCAAGGGCGAGAGCGTTTGGCTCGGCTTCTTCCTGCACGACGCCTTGCAGAAATTCTCGGGGCTCGCGAGCGGGCAGGGCGATGCCGACTTCGCGCGCGAGTGCGATGCGGCATCGATCGAACTCGCCGCCAATCTCGAACGACACGGTTGGGATGGCGAGTGGTATCGCCGCGCCTGGTACGACGCTGGCCAGCCGTTGGGCAGCGCCGGTAACAACGAATGCGCCATCGACTCGATTGCACAAAGCTGGTCGGTGCTGTCCGGCGTTGCACCGCAAGAGCGCGCTGCGCAGGCGATGGAGTCGCTGGATCGTCATCTCGTTCGTCGCGAACACGGCTTGATCCAGTTGCTCGATCCGCCATTCGACGAGGGCAAACCTGATCCTGGCTACATCCGCGGCTACGTGCCCGGTGTCCGTGAAAACGGTGGCCAGTACACACACGCCGCCATCTGGGCAACGATGGCATTCGCCGAGCGTCGCGATCCGCGCGCCTGGGAACTGTTCAACCTGATCAACCCGATCAACCACGCCCTCAATGCCGAGCAAGTGGACGTCTACAAGGTCGAACCCTACGTGGTCTCAGCCGACGTCTACGCCGTCGCCCCGCACATCGGCCGCGGCGGCTGGAGTTGGTACACCGGCTCGGCCGGATGGATGTATCGCCTGGTCATCGAATCGCTGCTGGGTGTGCAACGGCATGGCGACGAGCTGCGAATTTTGCCGTGGCTTCCCGAAGATTGGGACGGTTATGACGTCGCGTATCGTTCCGGCGCAACGATGCATCGCATTAAGGTTCAACGCGCCAATCCAGAGAGCGATCTTACCAGCCGGGCTTCGGTATGCGCCCACGCGCCATCAGTAATCCGGCTATTGGATACGTCCACCGAGCATGTGGTCGTAGTGTCGGCCAATCCATTGGCGGATGCTTCATGATCGACTTCCTGGATTGCGGTCGCGACGCTGACCCCAGTCAACAACACTTTCAATATTTTCGCCCGGGTCCAGCGCTCCAAGGCTGTAGTCGCCGACCACGATCCGTACCAGTCGCAAGGTCGGCAGCCCAACGGCCGCCGTCATGCGACGCACCTGGCGGTTGCGGCCTTCGCTGATGGTCAGTTCAATCCAGCGATCCGGGACCGTCTCGCGGAAGCGCACCGGTGGATCGCGTGGCGATAGCCAGGCCGGTGCTTCGATTCCGCGTGCTTGAGCGGGTCGCGTCCACCCGTCCTTCAGCTCGACGCCACCACTCAGTCGTCGCAACTGCGATTCGTCGGGTATGCCCTCAACTTGGGCGAGATAGGTTTTCGGCTGCTTGTGCCGCGGATCAGTCAGCTGATGCGCGAGCGCGCCGTCGTCAGTGAGCAACAACAAGCCTTCGCTGTCGAAATCCAGTCGTCCGGCTGGGTAGACATTCTTTTGTGTGATGAAATCCGCGAGTGTCGGTCGGCCTTCGCGATCAGTGAACTGGCAGAGCACGCCGTAAGGTTTGTTGAACAGGATCAACATTGCGCGGGCGCGCCAGCGTTCCAATGACAAACGGCGCTCGAAGACTAGCGCCGTTTGTCGAGTCAGGTTTTTCCCGGAATGCTACTGCGTGGCTTTCGCCGGTTCTGTCATTTCCGTTTCCATCGCCGGCATTTGCTCGGCGGCATCATCCTTGGGCTGGAAGATCGGATCGCCAGCGGGCTTCACGAACTTCAGTGTCATTCGATCCGACTCGCCGATTGCGGCGTACTTTTCTCGGTCGACCTCCTTCAGCCGGAAGTTCGGCGGTAGCGTCCAGACGCCGTCGGCGTAGTCCTTGGTGTCTTTCGCGTTGGCATTGACTTCGCTG
>JAYTAY010000441.1:0-2741 GCA_043737255.1 Luteimonas sp. | reverse complement strand
CCGGAAATCAAGGTAGACGCCCCGAATGGCGACCCCCACACTTTCGTCGAACGCTTCCGCAAGGATGCCTTTTTCGAAGGCGGCCGGATGTCCACCATTGATGGTCTGCGCGTGGACTGGCCGGACGGCTGGGGCCTGGTGCGGGCGTCCAACACCACGCCGGTGCTGGTGATGCGTTTCGACGCGGACAGCGCCGCGGCGTTGGCCCGGATCCAGGGCGTGTTCCGCGAACGTCTGCTGCAGATCAAGCCGGATCTGGTGCTGCCGTTCTGAACGGCGGTCGGTAGAGCGGACTTCAGGCCGCTGAACCCCAGCGGGAATGATTCAGCGGCCTGATTTTCAACAGCCGAGGCTGGTCAGGGCGCTCTACCGAAGGCCGTTGATCGCACATTGCGGTCATGCCGGTTGCGGCTTTTCGGATGCGGCGGCGCGCCTCACAGCCAGCCGCCTTTCTGGCGTTGGGTGAGGCCCTGCAGCAGGACGACGGCGCGTGCGCTGGCGATGCGGCCGTCGATGAGGTCGCGATAGATGCGGTTGGCCATGCGTCGGCGGCGGATCGCATCGAAGCCGTCGATGAGTTTTTCGATTTTGGGAATCGCAAATCGTCGCCAGTGGCTTTGCGCTTTTTTTTCGGACGAGGCGAAAACGCTGCTGTAACCGGCTTGGCGATTGTGTTCCAGCGCGCGCAGTTGCGTCTGGTAGGCGTCGTTCTGTGCGATGGGGGTGTCGCGCGCGCTGGCGATGGCGTCGGCCAGCCGCTCGTATTCCAGAATGCCGAGCTCCGGCGATTCGGCCAGTGCGCGGACCGCGTCCAGCGCGGTCTCCTGCGGGCGCACGTTCATCCGTTCGATCAGACGCACGTGACGGTCCCATGCCTGCCAGCGATAGACGAAATCCAGGCCGGTGCCTTTGATGTTCTGGATGCCCATGCAGCGGATGCGCAGCCCCGGCGGCGCGGCGGCCACGATGTCGCGGATCAGCGCGTTGCCTTTGGTGTAGTAGTCGCGCACGGTGATCAGGCGCGACGAGAACAGCGCCCAAAGCGTTTGGGAGACGTCCACCTGCAGCGCGCTTCCGCCCGAAGACAGCCGTCCGCGCAGTTCGGCGACGCTGGCCGCTTCGTGCTGGTCGCGGCGGTACTGGTCGCGCAGCGCTTCGATGTGCGCGGTGGCGATGCCGTCGATGTCCGCGACGGTGGCGAGCGCGCGCTCGGCGTCTTGGCCGTCGGCGACGTCGGCGATGTCTGCGATGTCTACCCCCAGGCCGGCGCAGGCGGCGCGAAAGCGGGCATGCGCTTCCGCTTCGCTGCGCGGGATGCGCCAGCGGCGCAGCAGGGTATCGAGGCCGGCGTGGTGGTCGCGCGAGGTGTCGTCCCAGTCGAAGCCGCCCATGAGTTCGTTGAACGACTCGCGGATGAACTGGTGCAGGCCGTCGAGATTCCCGCCGATCAGCACATGCCGGTCGGCGCCGATGTCGTTGATCAGCATCGCCGCGAACACGCGGCTGCGGGCGACGCGGTCAGCGCGGTTGTTGACCACCGTGCAGGTCCAGATGGCAGGGTCGGTCTCCAGGGCGTGCGTGTGCATTCCGGTGCGCAGCCAGTTGCTGATGGTGCCGTGGCGTTCGTTGGCCGACATGCCGTTGATGAACACGATGCGGCGGCGATCGACGACGGCCTCGGGGTAGATCTTGAGCACGCCGAGGTCGGCGACCACGTGGTCGGCCATCTCCTTCAGCGCCACATCGCGCGGCAGGCCCAGGTCGGCGTACATGCGGGCCACCAGCGCGATGTTGTACGGGTGCTCCTGGTAGGGGAAGCGGTCGAGGATATCGGCCGTGATCAGGCCCGCGTCCTGCCAGTCGATATGGGTGCAGGGGGTTCCGCGCGCGCGCGCGGCCGCTTCCAGATAGGGCCGCATATTCTCTTCGCTGGTGAACAGCTGTCCGCCGGCGGGAATGAATTCGGCGATCACTTGGGGCAGGTCCACGCCGGCCGGTCCTTGGATGTCCTCATGGTCGGGAAAGCAGTTGGTGATGGTGGAGACGTCGTCGCGCATCCAGCGCTGCTGGAGGATGCGGACGTAGCGCGGATTCAGGCCCATGCACTCCCACAGGTAAACGTCCGCGCCCAGCGCCGCGGCGATGCGGGTGAGGTCGGCCTGCTCCCAGATCGTGGCCTTGTCGTAGGGGCGGAACAGGAACATCTCGTTCAACTGGCGATTGGCGCGCCCATACAGAAACATGGCCTCGCAGCCGGTGGTCTTGGACACCACGGTGAGGCCAAGCCCGGCGAGCACACCGGCCTTGAGCCGCTCGGTGCCCGATTTGCCGCGCGTTCCCCACCCTCCCATCACCAGCGGAATGGCATTGCGCGCGCGGCGGAACAGAAGATTCAGCCGCAGATGCTGGGCGTAGAACCAGACGCTGAGGCCCAGCACGAACATCACCAGCTGCGGGATGTCGTTGTGATACAGCGACTGCGCGTAGTCGCGGATGCGTTCGCCGAGCGGCGCGAGTGCGGGCATGGCCAGCGCGGCGCGGGCGGGCGCCTGCGGGAAGAATTTCAGCAGCGTGTCGTCCGCCGGGTCCGGCGTCCCGTCCAGACCGGCATGCGGCGCGAATTCGAACGAGATGCCCAGCTCGGCCAGCGCCTGGGCGTAGGCGTCGGGGCCGAAGGGGCTGTCCGAGGTCCAGTTGCGCAGCGCGGCGCGGCGTGAAAAGTCGCGGCTGATGGCCCACTT
>JAYTAY010000440.1:0-2741 GCA_043737255.1 Luteimonas sp. | reverse complement strand
ATTGGCATGGCAGAAGCCGGAATTCATGTCGCACTGCACCGGCGACGCGGCGAACTCGTGCCATGTCTTCGGCTGCAGCTGCCGCATGTGCGCGGCGAAGGACGTGAGCGTGGCTGTCATGGCGGCCTGGCTGCCATCCGAGCCCCTGTTTTCCCAGACCTTGCTGCTTACACCGCCGGGCTTGCCCACGAATTGTATGAAGGCGTGGCAGTACTTTCTGCTTCCGTCTGCCGACATGGATGACGATGAGGCCATGGATGCAGGGTCACTGTTGGGTGCGGCCATGCCGACTGACTGCGCGGCGGCAACCACCGGACCCGCGATGTCCACCAGCACAACTTGTTCCGCGCGCTCCCGCCACACACGCAGCGACGCTTGCGTGCCCGCCGGGAGGCGGCTGCTGATCGCGGTCAGGTCGGAGAACTGATTGACGACTTCCTCGTTGATGCCGAGCACGACATCCATGGCCTTGAGGCCAGCCACCATGGCGGGGTTGCCTTGCAGCACTTCGATCACCAGCGCACCGCGCGCCGTGTCCATGCCGAGCCCCAATGCCAGGGCCGGCGTGACCTCGGCGACCCTGACGCCGATCCGGGCCTGCGCACGAGTTGCGGTGACAGGCGTCGACGGCGTCGGCGACTCGATTGCCGATGGAGCTGCGACCGGTGCCGGTGCAGTCGCCGGCGCGATCGCGCGGCCAGTGGGCCGCCATGCGACATCCGTGAACTTTAGGTTGAACCCGCTGAACATCTTGCGGTAGTCGCGCAGCGCCTTGTCCGCTTCCGCGTGTGTGTCCTTGAAGTAGCACGACGGGTTCGCGTCATTCAGGCCATGCGCCGCCGCCACGTCGCGCGCGAATTCCCTGGTGTATTCCTCGGTTTGCGTATACGGGGCCATCTGGTCCGTGCCATCGACGCTCATCTCGAACACAGGGGAGGCCACGCTTGCGCGCAGATCCGTGTCGGTTCCGTAGCAGTAGAAATGCTTGCTGACGACGGCGGCCTTCGTCATCAAGGCCGGCGTCCACGGCTTCGGCGTCCACGCGACGTCCAACCATTTGTGGGTCCGCACGACGCCCATGAAACGTTGGGTCAGGATGCTGCGTTGCTCATTGCGCGACGCGTCGACCGCGGCCCGATCGCCAACGGCGTACGCACAATGCTTGTCGCCCGCGCCACCCATGCCGCCGATGAAGGTGTGGAAATCGGTCGCCATTTCCGGCGTGCGGGACCACGTGTCGCCGGAGGCGTACTCGTACTCGAAGACCGGAGACGCCCAGACCATGCGCCCCGCCGTGTCGTGGACGATGCAGAAACTGAAGCCTTTCTGTGTCGCTGGCGGTGTTGCCGATTGCGCGCGACTGGATGGTGGCAGAACGCAGCCGAGCAGACTGACGACGATGGCGAGGGCGATACGCTGCATGTGACTCCCGAAAGGCCAAGAAGGCGAGTGGCGCGGCGGAATTGGCGGCGGCGTGATCCGCCTCTGCCTCCTCCCACGTTATCCATTCCGGGCAGCGACCGCCATGGTCGCGGGCGATCCGCAGCAGGGGCGCCCCGGGCTCGCATCCGGCGCACTGACCTCGGTTCAAATCATCGGCAGCTTCAAGCCCTCCTCCTGCGCGCAAGTCTTTGCAACTTCATACCCCGCATCCGCATGCCGCATCACCCCGGTCGCCGGGTCATTCCACAACACCCTTGCAATCCGCTTGTCCGCAGCCTCGCTGCCATCGCACACGATCACCACGCCGCTGTGCTGCGAATATCCCATCCCCACCCCGCCACCGTGATGCAGCGACACCCACGTCGCGCCGCCGGCCACGTTCAACATCGCATTGAGCAACGGCCAGTCGCTGACCGCATCGCTGCCGTCAAGCATCGCCTCGGTCTCGCGATTGGGTGAGGCCACGCTGCCGCTGTCCAGGTGATCGCGGCCGATGACGACCGGGGCGCTCAACTCGCCGTTGCGCACCATCTCGTTGAAGGCCAGTCCCAGCTTGTCGCGCAGGCCCAACCCGACCCAGCAGATGCGCGCCGGCAGGCCTTGGAAACTGATGCGCTCGCGCGCCATGTCCAGCCAGCGATGCAGGTGCGCGTCGTCGGGGATCAGTTCCTTGACCTTGGCGTCGGTCTTGTAGATGTCCTCCGGATCGCCGCTCAACGCCACCCAGCGGAACGGACCGACGCCGCGACAGAACAATGGCCGCACGTACGCCGGCACGAAACCGGGGAAATCGAACGCGTTGTTGCAGCCCTCGTCGAACGCCATCTGGCGGATGTTGTTGCCATAGTCGAACGTCGGCACGCCCATCGCCTGGAACGCCAGCATTGCCTCGACATGCACGCGCATCGAGTCCTTGGCCGCGTCGCGTACTTTTTCCGGATGGGTTTTCTGCTCGAGCAGCCACTTCTCGACGGTCCAGTCGATCGGCAGATATCCGTGCACCGGATCGTGCGCCGAGGTCTGGTCGGTGACCGCATCCGGACGCACGCCGCGACGCACCAGTTCCGGCAGGATGTCTGCCGCGTTGCCGAGCAATGCGATCGATTTCGCCACGCCTGCCGCGCAGTATTTGTCGATGCGCGCCAAGGCATCGTCGAGATCGTGCGCCTGCTCATCGACATAGCGCGTGCGCAGGCGCGTGTCGATGCTGCTCTGCCGGCATTCGATGTTGAGCGAACACGCGCCGGCCAGCGACGCGGCCAGCGGTTGCGCCCCGCCCATGCCACCGAGGCCTGCGG
>JAYTAY010000439.1:0-2743 GCA_043737255.1 Luteimonas sp. | reverse complement strand
GGAAGAGGCGGGCCTGGTGATTTCGGCCAAGTCGATGGATGACCTGCTGGTGGAGATGATCGAGTTGCCGAACCATCCTTGGTTCATCGCCTGCCAGGCGCATCCGGAATTTTTGTCGACGCCGCGGACTGGGCATCCGTTGTTTGTCGGGTTCATCCGCGCTGCGCGTGAGCAGAAGGCGGGTGGGCGGTTGTTGAAGGAGGCGAGCGCGTGATTGTGACTTCACTTTTTCGGTCGTCTTCGTTTTCCTGCTCGTCATCCCAGCGAACGCTGGGATCCATTTTGATTTTGCAGTTGCAGTTGCGGTTGCAGTTGCTTTTGCTTTTGCTCGTCATCCCCACAAAGGTAAAGATCCAGCGACCCGGCTCTTCGATGCCGCATGGAAGATCAAAATGGATCCCAGCGTTCGCTGGGAAGACGGCAACCAGGAGCGGCCCATGAACCTCTGCGGTTTCAAGATCGGCCTCGATCAACCCTTCTTCCTCATCGCCGGCCCGTGCGTCGTCGAGTCCGAGCAATTGCAGGTCGATGTCGCCGGCCAATTGAAGGACATCACGTCCTCGCTCGGCATCAACTTCATCTTCAAGTCGAGCTTCGACAAGGCCAACCGCACCTCCGGCACCAGCTTTCGCGGCCCCGGCATGGAGGAAGGCCTGCGCGTGCTGTCGGAGGTGAAGCGGCAATTGAACGTGCCGTTGCTGACCGATGTGCACGAATACACGCCGATGGATGAAGTCGCCTCCGTGGTCGACGTGCTGCAGACGCCGGCGTTTTTGTGCCGGCAGACCGATTTCATCACCAAGGTCTGCGCCGTCGGCAAGCCAGTCAACATCAAGAAAGGCCAGTTTTTGTCGCCGTGGGAAATGAAACCCGTGGTCGACAAGGCCAAGGCCACCGGCAATGACGACATCATGGTCTGCGAGCGCGGTGCGAGCTTCGGCTACAACAATCTGGTCAGCGACATGCGGTCGCTCGCAGTGATGCGCGATACCGGTTGTCCTGTGGTGTTCGACGCGACGCATTCGGTGCAGTTGCCGGGCGGGCAGGGTGGGTCGAGTGGTGGTCAGCGCGAGTTCGTGCCGGTCTTGTCGCGCGCGGCGGTTGCAGTAGGGGTGTCCGGCTTGTTCATGGAAACGCATCCGGACCCAGAAAAAGCGTTGAGCGATGGGCCGAATGCGTGGCCTTTGGCGAAGATGCGGAGTTTGCTGGAGACTTTGATGGAGTTGGATCATGTCACCAAGAAAAATGGATTTCACGAATCAGCCTAAACCTAATGGAGTTTTTCAGATGACGCCAGAGCACCGGCAAATACATGCGCTTGAGCGCAAAATGAAATTCATGCGATCCGAGTTCTACATCGGGATCGCATTTGGAGCCGTGCTCTTTCCGAGATTGCTGGAGGAGCTGGATCTGCCAGATCCGGTGTACAGGCTGCAGGTGGGGCTGCTTATGGGAATTCTTTTGATGATGCTCGTCAGCGCCATTCGCAATGTGCGTGACGCCAGACGCGACGCTGCGCTTCGCCAACAAGACTTCGCCAATTCAATTTTCGATGTGATCAAACAATGACCAAGATCGCCAAGATCCACGCCCGCGAAATCCTCGACAGCCGCGGCAATCCCACACTCGAAGCCGAAGTCACACTCAGCGACGGCAGCTTCGGCCGTGCCATGGTTCCTTCCGGCGCATCCACCGGCTCCAAGGAAGCCGTTGAGCTGCGCGACGGCGATAAAACGCGCTATATGGGCAAGGGCGTGCTGAAAGCCGTCGGCAACGTCAACGTTGCGATCGCGCAGGCACTGACCGGATTAGACGCGGCCGACCAGGCCGGCCTGGACAAGCGGTTGATCGATCTCGACGGCACTGAGAACAAGGGCCGCCTCGGCGCAAACGCATTGCTCGGCGTGTCGCTGGCCAACGCACACGCCGTCGCCGCGTCGAAGCAGCAACCGCTGTGGCAACACCTTGCCAATGGCAACGACGTCTCACTGCCCGTGCCGATGATGAACATCATCAACGGCGGTGCACATGCCGACAATAACGTCGACCTGCAGGAGTTCATGGTGTTGCCGGTCGGCTTCGACACCTTCGCCGAATCGCTGCGCGCCGGCACTGAAATCTTTCACGCCCTCAAGTCCGTGTTGAAGGGGCGGGGGCTGAGCACCGCCGTCGGCGACGAAGGCGGGTTCGCGCCGGACCTGCGCAGCAACGAGGAAGCCCTCGAAACCATCCTCGAAGCGATCGGCAAGGCCGGATACGCCGCGGGGGAAGACGTATTGCTTGGCCTGGATGTCGCCTCCAGCGAATTCTTCGACAACGGCAAGTACAACCTCACCGGTGAAGGCAAGCGACTGACCAGCGAGCAGTTCGTCGATTTCCTGGCCAACTGGGCCGCGCAATATCCAATCATCACCATTGAAGACGGTATGGCCGAGAACGACTGGGCCGGTTGGAAATCGCTGACCGACAGACTCGGCAGCAAGGTGCAACTGGTCGGCGATGACCTGTTCGTCACCAATCCGAAAATCTTCCGCGAAGGCATCGACAAGCACGTCGCCAACGCGATCCTGATCAAGGTCAACCAGATCGGCACCCTGACCGAAACGCTGGAAGCCATCGCGATGGCCGATGCCGCCGGTTATGCGGCCGTCGTGTCGCATCGTTCCGGGGAAACCGAGGACACCACCATCGCCGACCTCGCCGTCGCCACGACCGCCACCCAGATCAAGACCGGTTCGCTCTG
>JAYTAY010000438.1:0-6505 GCA_043737255.1 Luteimonas sp. | reverse complement strand
CATCCTACGCATTCAGCGCATCTGCCAACCTCTCCACCGCGATCACTTCCAATCCCTTGTAGCTACCACTCTTCGGCGCATTCGCCTTCGGCACGATCGCGCGCTTGAAGCCATGCGTCGCGGCTTCCTTCAAGCGTTCTTCGCCATTCGGCACCGGGCGTATTTCGCCGGACAAACCGACTTCGCCGAAGGCAACGGTTTTCTCTGCGAGAGGTTGATCGCGCAGCGATGACAGTACAGCCAGCAACACCGGCAGATCGGCTGCAGTCTCCTGCACTCGAATGCCGCCGACGACATTGACGAACACGTCCTGGTCGCTGACACCGATGCCCCCGTGGCGATGCAGCACCGCCAGCAACATCGCCAGACGATTCTGTTCGAGGCCAACGGCGACGCGACGCGGATTCGACAGCGGAGACGCATCCACCAACGCCTGCACTTCCACCAGCAACGGTCGCGTGCCTTCGCGCGTGACCATCACGCAGCTGCCCGCTTGCGGCGCGCTGCTGCCGGACAGGAAGATCGCGGAAGGATTGGGAACCTCACGCAGGCCCTTTTCGCCCATCGCGAAGACGCCGAGTTCATTAACTGCGCCGAATCGGTTCTTGAACGCACGCAGGACGCGAAAGCGGGATCCGGAATCGCCCTCGAAATACAGCACTGCATCGACCATGTGCTCGAGCACGCGCGGACCGGCAATGCCGCCCTCCTTGGTGACGTGGCCGACCAGAAATACCGCAGCGCCCGTTTCCTTCGCGTAGCGCACCAGGCGCGCTGCGCTCTCGCGTACTTGGCTGACCGAACCGGGCGCTGCGGTAAGTTGCTCCGTCCACAATGTCTGTATCGAGTCGGCGACGATCAATTTCGGCTGCAATGCGATCGCGTGTTCGAGGATGCGCTCGACCCCGGTTTCGGCGAGCGCGTTGATGCCATCCACTGGCAAGCCCAGCCGCGCAGCGCGACCGGCCACCTGCCCGAGCGATTCTTCACCGGTGACATACAACCCTGGCAACGTTGATGCCATCGACGACAGCGCCTGCAACAACAATGTCGATTTGCCGATGCCCGGATCGCCACCAACCAGCACCACCGCGCCTTCGACCAGCCCGCCGCCGAGTACACGATCGAATTCGCCAATACCGGTGGACACGCGGGCATCCTCGCTGTGCCGAACATCCTTGAGCGCCGTGACTCGCGGCGCATCGACCTTGCCTGCCCAGCCACCACGACGGTTGGCGGCAACGGGTTTACCCGCGGGCTCGATCACGAATTCGCTCAACGAGTTCCACGCATTGCATTCGGCGCACTGGCCTTGCCACTTGTTGTGCTCGGCGCCGCATTCGGCGCAGACATAGGCGGTCTTGGCTTTGGCCACTTGGGTCCGTCCTCTGGAGAGATGCGGCTACTGTAGCGAGGCGAAGTCGCGCTGGGCGAGATGGCTCAGGCGCGATGACGTCGACCACGAGCCGACGGCTGGCCAACCGAGCAGCTGCAGAAAAAGCAAAAGCCCCCACGTTGGGGGCTCCGCTCGTGACGACTCGTTTTTCACCACCGTCGCCGCTTTTTTACTGAGGCGTGGTGCCGGAAATAGGAATCGAACCTACGACCTACGCATTACGAATGCGCCGCTCTACCAACTGAGCTATTCCGGCATCGGGCCGTGGATTCTAGGTTTCGCGCGGGGTGGGGTCAATCGACCAGTTGCAGCCGCAGCTCTTTTGGCAGCGCGAAGACCATGTCTTCCGGCTTGCCGTCGAGCTCGCGCACGGCGTGCGCGCCCAGATCACGGAGTCGATCGATCACGCCACGTACCAGCACATCCGGCGCCGATGCGCCCGCAGTGACGCCTATGTGGCGCTTGCCCTCGACCCAGAGGGGATCTATTTCGATGGCGCCATCGATCAGATGCGCCTCGACGCCTTCACGCTCGGCCAACTCGCGCAGGCGATTGGAATTGGAACTGTTGGGCGAACCGACCACCAGGATCAGGTCGCACTCCTTGGTGAGTTCGCGCACGGCATCCTGCCGGTTCTGCGTGGCGTAGCAGATGTCGTCGTTCCTCGGGCCCTGGATGGCGGGGAACTTGCGCTGCAACGCTTTTATGATCGCGCGCGTGTCGTCGACGGAGAGCGTGGTCTGCGTGGTGTGCGCGACATTTTCGGGTTGCTCAATTTGCAGCGTCGCGACATCGTCGATGTCTTCGACCAGATAGATGCGTCCGCCCGAATTGCCGGCGCCCCACTGCCCCATCGTCCCTTCGACTTCCGGATGCCCGGCGTGGCCGATCAGCACGACATCGTGACCAGCGCGGCAATGACGCGCGACTTCGAGATGCACCTTGGTCACCAGCGGACAGGTGGCATCGAACACTTTCAGGCCGCGTTGCGCCGCTTCGGCGCGCACCGCCTGCGACACGCCGTGTGCGGAGAAAATCACGGTGGCGCCGTCGGGCACTTCATCCAGTTCTTCGACGAACACCGCTCCACGACGCTTGAGGTCGTCGACTACGAAACGGTTGTGTACGACTTCGTGGCGCACATAAATCGGCGCACCAAGTGTATCGATCGCGCGCTTGACGATCTCGATCGCGCGATCGACGCCGGCACAGAATCCACGGGGGTTGGCGAGCAGCACATCCATGAACGAATCTTACTCCGCTGTGGTGCTGGATGGCCCCGGCGTTTTTGCGCCGCGCTTGCTGTCGAGAAAGCCGAACAAGGCGATACCGATGGCGCCGGCAACGATGGCTGAATCGGCGATGTTGAATGCGGGCCATTCCTTCCCGGGCCAGTAGTAGATCTGGATGAAGTCGATCACGTGACCATACAGGAGGCGGTCGATGACATTGCCGATCGCACCACCGATGACCAGCGCGAATGGCAGTGCGGATTTCCAGTCCCGGCGCGGTGTTTTCGACAACCAGAACGTCAAAAGCGCCGTGATCCCAATCGCGAGCAATATAAAGAAATATTTCTGCCAGCCACCGGCATCGCTGAGGAAACTGAAGGCCGCACCGGTGTTGTAGGTGCGGTACCAGTTCCAGAAGCCTTCGATGACCGGGATGGCTTGGTATTCGGGCAGATTTTTGAGTACCCAGAGTTTGCTGAGTTGGTCGAGTGCGATCACGCTGATCGAGAGCAGCAGCCAGATCAGGGCATTGGGTTTTGGGTTTGACATGATGTTTGAAGCCTTTGCTTGGAATCCTTCTCCCGTCGGGAGAAGGAACGTCAAAACCACTGCCTGTCCTCGCCCGGACCCTCGATATTGCCGACACATCGCCCACAAATTTCAGGATGCCCGGCATCCACACCAACATTCGCACGGTAATGCCAGCAACGCACACATTTCTGCTTTTGCGTCCGCGTTGCGACGACACCAATATCGCCGGCCGCATCATCCGCCTGTAACGCGACATCGCCACTGATCAACAGGAAACGCAGCTCATCGACCAACGGCGCGAGCCAATTCTGATCGGACACGCCTGCACGCAACGTAATTTCTGCTTCGAGCGCCGCGCCGATCTCGCCATTCGCGCGCATCGGCTCCAGCACCTTGCTGACATGGTCGCGCAGTTCAAGCAGATGCTCGAAGTCCTGCGCCGACAACGCGGCGTTGTCGGGCAATGGCGCAAGGCCGTCGTACCACGTTGCGAACAGCACATTGTCTTCGTGCTTGCCCGGCAGGTATTTCCACAACTCATCGGCGGTGAAACTGAGGATCGGTGCGATCCAGCGCACCAGCGCTTCGGCGATGCGGTACATCGCGCTCTGCGCCGATCGACGACCGCGGGAATCCTCCGGCATGGTGTACAGCCGGTCTTTGGTCACATCCAGATACAGCGAACCCAGGTCGACGCTGCAGAAGTTAGACAACGCCTGCACGATTTCGGCGAAGTCGTAACGCGCATAGGCATCGACGATCTGTTCCTGCAACTCATGCGCGCGATGCACGATCCACCGGTCCAGCGCGACCATGTCGTCCAGCGCGCGCAGGTTTTTCTCCGGATCGAAGCCATGCAGGTTGCCGAGCAGGAAGCGTGCGGTATTGCGGATGCGACGATAGGCATCGCCACTGCGCTTGAGGATTTCGTCCGACACCGACATCTCGTTGCGGTAGTCGGTCGCGGCGATCCACAGCCGCAACACGTCCGCGCCGAGTGTGTCGATCACCTGCTGCGGCGCGACCACGTTGCCGAGCGATTTCGACATCTTGCGGCCATCCGCATCGACCGCGAAGCCATGCGTCAGCACCTGTTTGTACGGTGCGATGCCATCGATCGCCACGCCGGTCAGCAGCGACGACTGGAACCAGCCGCGATGCTGATCGGATCCTTCCAGATACAGGTCTGCTGGTTTACGCAGACCATCCTGCGGACGCTGCGCAAGTACGCAATCGTGGGTCACGCCGGAGTCGAACCAGACATCGAGGATATCGGTGACCTTGTCATAGCGGGCAGCATCGTCGCCGAGCAGCTCCGCCGCATCGAGCGCGTACCACGCGTCGGCGCCGTCGCGTTCGACTTTGTCCGCGACCTTGCGCATCAGCGCCACGGAATCGCGATGCGCTTCGCCGTTCTCGCGATCGATGAACAACGCGATCGGCACGCCCCAATAGCGCTGGCGCGAAATCGTCCAGTCCGGGCGGCCCTCGATCATGCCCGTGATGCGCGCCTCGCCCCAATCCGGAAACCAGTCGACCTTGCCGATCGCAGCAAGCGCATCGCGGCGCAGACCGGCCTGCTCCATCGAGATGAACCACTGCGGCGTGGCGCGGAACGCGACCGGTGTCTTGTGGCGCCAGCAGTGCGGATAGCTGTGCGTGAGTTTGCCGAATGCGAGCAGACTGCCGTTGTCGCGCAACACGTCAACGAGGACGTCGTTGGCTTTCCAGATGTGCAGGCCGGCGAGCGCAACGTGACCCGCGGGTGGCGTACTCGACAAATAGACGCCGCGCGCATCCACCGGATTGAGTTGCGCAGCGGTGTATTGCTCGATCAAGCCATAACGCTGGCCCACGACGAAATCGTCCTGGCCGTGGCCCGGTGCGGTATGGACGACACCGGTGCCCTCTTCCGCCGTGACGTGTTCGCCGAGCAGCACTGGAATGTCACGTTCCGCGTAGAACGGGTGACGCAGATGCTGTCCTTCGAGTTCAACACCTTTGGCGCGGCCATGCACCACGACGTTATCGATGCCATAACGTTGCAGCGCGACTTGCACCAGTTCTTCGGCAAGCACGAGCCATTGACGACGACCGCCGCGAGGCGGGCCTTCGACCAGGCCGTAATCGAGGTCCGGACCGACCGTCACCGCCAGGCTTGCAGGCAGCGTCCACGGCGTCGTCGTCCAGATCGGCATCGCGACCTCGATATCGGCGTCGATCACAACACCGAATGCGGACGCCAAGGTCTGCGCATGTTTCGCAAGATAGGCGACATCGACCGCGGGCGAGACTTTGTCCTGGTATTCAATTTCGGCTTCGGCCTGCGCCGACTGGCAATCGAAACACCAGTGCACCGGCTTGAAACCGCGGATGACATGGCCGCGTTCGACGATCTTCGCCAGCGCACGCAGCATGTCGGCTTCGTAACGGAAATCCATCGTGCGATACGGATTGCTCCAGTCGCCGATCACGCCGAGCCGCTTGAAATCGCGGCGTTGCTCGTCGATCTGTTCACCGGCATATTCGCGGCATTTCGCGCGGAACGCGGCCGCATCGAGCTTGTCGCCGACCTTGCCGTATTTCTTTTCGACCGCGTGTTCGATCGGCAGACCGTGGCAATCCCAGCCCGGCACGTACGGCGCATCGAAACCACTCAGCAGCTTCGACTTGACGACGATGTCCTTGAGCACCTTGTTGACCGCATGACCGATGTGGATCGCGCCATTGGCGTACGGCGGGCCGTCGTGCAGCACGAACGACGGGCGACCTTCGACCTGCTTGCGGATGCGTGCATACAGGTCTTCCGACTCCCAGCGCTTGAGGGTGTCCGGCTCGCGCTTGGGCAGGTCGCCGCGCATCGGGAAATCCGTCGCCGGCAGGTTGAGGGTGGCTTTGTAGTCGTGGCTCACGCGGTCGCTCGTTGTGGTTCTTGCAGCAAAGGAGTGTTTTTCAGGATCGCACGCGCCTGTTCGGCATCGCGGTGTATGTGCACGACCAGCGTCGGCAGATCTGGAAATGTTTCTTCATCGCGCAGTTTGGCGACGAATTCGACGGCGATGCGTTGTCCGTAGAGGTCACCATCAAAATCGAACAGATGCGCCTCGAGCACAGGCTCGATGCCATCGACCGTGGGACGCGTGCCGAAGCTCGACACCGACGGCCACGGTTGCGATCCGACACCGTGTACCCAGGTCGCATAGATGCCGGACAACGCCGGCGTCTTGTGCGCGAACCGCAGGTTGGCGGTGGGATAGCCGAGCGTGCGGCCGAGTTGTTTGCCGCGCACGACGCGGCCGTCGATGGCATACGGGCGGCCGAGCAATCGGCCAGCAGTTGTCAGGTC
>JAYTAY010000437.1:0-6513 GCA_043737255.1 Luteimonas sp. | reverse complement strand
TGCGTGCGTCGCGGCCGGTGGCCTGCAGGTGCCCGCTCGGCTTGGTGCAGATCCACACGTCGGTGTAGGCAGGCGGGATGGCCAACATGCGGATGCGGTCAAGCGTGGTCTTGTCACGCACCGCAGCACCATCCGGCTCGCGATAGGCGAATCCTTCGCCAGCACGCTTGCGCGCAATGCCGGGGGCGTCGTCGCTGACATACACCAGCCCAGCCGCCTGCGCCGCCTGTACGGCGCGTTCGCTGGTGGTCGTGGTGTTGGCGCCGGGCATGCAGCGGAGCATCGCCATGCCTGCGTCAACGCCGTGCATACGGTTCACGGAGCGTTCGCTGCCAACGCGGAAGATGCGAAGTCACGTCGCTGTCTATCCGGAGGCTTCATGTCCGGGATCCTCGCAAGGCTGCACACGCAACAGGCCGCTTGCTGCCGCAACCGGGCGCGGCGGACCAACGCGGCGCGCGTAGCACGCGGCGATTGCACGCGATGATCGAGCGCATGCGCAGTTCCCCTGCCGCTGATGACCCGGATTCGACGCCCGCGGCGGCCACACAAGTGCACGCGGTGTTGTTCGACGCCGACGGCAAGGATTCGGAACTCAACATCGCAAGCAGATCGATCCCGCCGGCTTGTCCGAGCAGCAACTGCTGTGGATCGACATGTGCGGTGAAGACGACACGTCGCTGGCGGATGTGGTCGCACGTCTCGGACTTGCCGAACGCATCGACGCGATACGCGCCGGTTTGCAGGGTCGGCCGCGAGTGGAGAACTTCGGCGAATGGTTCCTGATTCGTGCGGCGGCAATCACTGACGGCGGCAACACACCGCTTGATGCCGACAACTCCCCGGACAAGCCACAACACACCCATTCGCACGCCGGCCACATGCGCGTCGCGGCGCAGGAGTTCACCATCGTCACGGGGCACAGCTTCGTGCTGACACTGCATGCCGAACCGCTGCGGTTCATCGACCAACTGCGCGAACGCGAGCAGGCCGAGACCCAGCCCGGCGTGCTCAGCGCGGAGAGTTTCACCGCGTCGCTGCTGGACTGGCAGCTGGCGACGTATTTCGATGCGGTCTCCGAGTTCGAGGCTGCGGTCGACCAGCTTGAGGTCAACTTGCTGACAAGCCGAAGGCAGCGCGACTGCCTGCCGGAGCTGGCCGACCTGCGCCGGTTCGTGTCGCGCCTGCGACGGCAGCTGTCGTCGCATCGCAACTTGTTCGCGGCGCTGGAGCGCCCGGATTTTTGGCCGTCGGTAGAGGATGCGTCAGCGGACGTGCACTTTCACCAGATTGGCAAGTGTTTCGATCACGCCATGGAAGCGGTCGAAAACGCACGCGAACTGGTGGTGGCAGCTTCGAGTTGTTCGCCACCCGCGCCGCGCAACGCACCAACGACAACATGCGCCGCCTGACCTTCGTCACCGTGCTGATTGGCACACTGGCGGTGCTGGCGGGCATCCTTGGCATGAACTTCACCGTGGCGTTCTTCGACAGTGGCGCCGTGGGGTTCTGGAGCGCGATCGCCGGCATGGTGTTGCTGGCGCTGATTGCGCTGGCCGTGCCACGTGCGCGGGACTGGTTGTAGCGTCCGCGTGGTGGTTTCGTAGGATGTGGTGGGCCGCGGCGAACCGCATCGTTCGCGAATGATGCGGTTCACTGCGTTCACCGCATCCTACGGCTTGCGGCCGATTGATGGACTCGGTGGCCTTCCCTGCGAGCGTGCCGGAAAGCTGGCGGGCCAAGGCCCACCCTGAAGTCATGAGATCGCTTCGACCGATGTCGCTGTCGAGGTTGCAGGCGCACGCGCATAGCGCCATGCAATCAGCACCGCACCGGCCAACATCAATGCCGCAATCAAGAATGGCGCACCGGGCAGATGCGCCGGCGCACGGTCACTGATGAACAAGCCGAACGCACCGGCAAAGATCGCCGGGCCGATGATGCCGGCCAGGCTCACCAGACTCATCAACGCGCCTTGCATCCGGCCCTGCACGTCGGCGCCTACCTGTTGCGTGATCAAGGCCTGCGTCGCCGGTGCGGCCAGCGCCCACACGGCGCTGATTGGCAAGCCAATCAAAAACACCCAGCCCACATCGGCAAAGCCGTAGATGGTGAAACCGATCACGCCGCAGCCCAGGCCCAGCAGCAATGCCCTGCGCTCACCCAGCCACTTCACCGCCTTGCCCACCAGCACCGCATTGACCAGCACGCTGAACACGCCGACCGCCGCCAGTACCCAGCTGACCTCCCGCGGACCCCAGCCGTACTGGTAGTCGGCGAACAGCACGAAGATGCTGGGATAGACGTAATGCGCCAGGTTGGCGATGAACACCACCGCGGCCAGCCCCATCACCTGCGGATAGCGCTTCAACAGCGCCATCGATCCGAACGGATTGGCATGCGACCAGTCGAACTTCGACGCGCGCTGCGCCGGTGGCAGCGACTCCGGCAACACGAACCAGCCGTAGACGAAGTTGAGCAACGCCAGTCCCGCCGCAAACCAGAACGGCAGGCGCAGGTCGATGCTGCCCAGCCAGCCGCCGAGCAGCGGACCGAGGATGAAACCCACGCCGAATGCGGCGCCGAGAAATCCGAAACTTTTTGCGCGTTGCGCCGGTTCGGTGACATCGGCGACATAGGCGTTGGCGGTGGTGAAACTGGCCGAGGTAATGCCGGAGATGACGCGGCCGATCAACAGCAATGGCAGCGAGTTGGCGACGCCCATCAGGATGAAATCCAGGCCGAGCCCGAGGCACGACAACAGGATCACCGGACGGCGTCCGTAACGATCCGACAACGCGCCCTGGACCGGCGCGGTGACGAACTGGATCGCGGCGAACACTGTGCCAAAGATCCCGACCCAGTAGGCCGCAAGCGTGGTGCTGCCGCCGACGAAGTCCTGGATCAGGTGCGGCAACACCGGAATGATCAGGCCGAACGCGAGCACGTCGATCAGCACGGTGATGAAGATGAAGGCGAGGGCGGCCTTGCGTGCTGGGGGTACGACGGATGTGTTCACGATGTTTCGATTTTTTGAATTTATAAGCGAAGTTTAGCGTGGCGGGTTTTGGCACTTCAGTGCGTGCGTTTTTTGTGGCGCCAGAGTGGCTTGAGAATTTGGGCACATGACGGGCATCCGCTTCTTCCCAAGGCATCCACTCAGACCAAAGACCCGTAGGACGGCGCACACGGGTGTGCGCCGTTTTTCGACCGAGCCATGGGTGAGAAAGTGCGTGCTTGCGAGCCACCGGCTCGCGCACCGTACGAACGCCCGCGCCGCAAGCGCGGGCCGGACTTTGGCTGCGAAGCAGGCAAAGGCGAGTCGAAAAATCCCCGCAGCAATGACACCGCCTTGACGCTGTGATCGGGGAAGGCGCTTTCTTTGGTTACTTTCTTGACTCGCACCATATTGCCCGCCCTTCGGCCCAGCTTCGCTGTTCGCGTGCTGCGCACGCAGTGCGCCTGCAAAGAAAGTGACTCGCCAAAGGCCAAAGCTCTTCGACAGCGAGGCTGGTCAATGCGCTTTCGCAGCGAAACCGAGCATGACGTCCTCGCTTGGCATTGCGAAAAGCCCCGGGTAGACCAGCTTCGCTGTTGAAAGCCGCTGCGCTCCAACCGGGCGACGTCGACTGTTCATTCACCATGCGCGTTTCGTGGCGAGTCGTTCTCCCGCCTCATCCGTCTTGCAGGAGTAACAGCCAATACCTATCGTCAAGCCTGCTTGAACACATCCACCGCCAGCATCTGCGCATGATCGCGCACGTCTTCCGGCCAGTCCGCGATGTGCTCCTCGAAACGTTTCTCGTCCGCCGCAAACAACGCACGTGTCGCTTCTTCAAACCCGTGCGCGTCGCCGGCCAGCGCCGACATGAAGCGATACGCCGATTCCTGAGCGTCGCGTTTGCGATCGCTGCCGGCATGGACGCGGCGCGCGTCTTCCACCAGTTTTCGCAACGCGACCGATGCGCCGCCGGGTTGCGCCGCCAGCCACTGCCAATGCCGCGGAAGCAGCGTGACCTCGCGCGCGACCACGCCCAGTTTCGGCCGACCCGGCCCACTGCGTGGCAGGGCTTGCGCGTTGTCGTCGGCTGCACTGATCCCGGCGCCCGGTCCCTCGATCCGTTTCATCAGGTCGGCCACCGTGCCGCGCAGGTCCAGCTCGATCAGACGGCTGCTTCTGTCATCGAAGACCAGGATGGGTTGGACGGCGCCGTGATCGACCGTTTTCTTGGTGAGCAAGGCAACGTGACGTAACTCGCCGGAGGCAATGCGACGCGGACCCTCGAAGGCGGTGCAACGGGTTTGCGGGGAAGTTTCCATCAAGCGGTCTCTTCTGGATCACGATGATTTTGCCCGATCAAGTCAACGCAAGAACAGGGAACTGACCAAACTCCGTTCCACGAAAGCTGGCGCGTGTGATTCGCCTAGCGCGTCGGCGCTGGCTCCTCGACGGCACTCTCCGGCTGGCTGGCCTCGTCTTCGCGGAAGTTGCGCGGCAGGCGGTTGTGGATCGCCGTTGCGGCGATGGCGGCGTGGCCGACCGCGACGCTGATCTGGTTGAGCGTGCTGACCACGTCGCCGATAGCGTAAAGGCCGTCCACGTCGGTCTGCAGGTAGGCGTCGGTGATGAGTTCGTCGTTGTCGTCGACCGCGGCCCCAAGCGCGGTCCCCAGCTGCGATTGCGCGTCGCTACCGAGCACCGGGTACACGGTGTCGAAGCGGTGCACGCTGCCGTCTTCCAGCGTAAACACGCAGCATTGGCCGTCGTGGCTGAGCGAGGCGGCCGGCGCGAGCACCGCGATGCCGGCTGCTTGCGCTGCGGCCACGCATTCTGCGGAAGGCTCCCCTGCATCCAGGGGCACCGCTGCCACGCTGCGCGAAAACGTGCGCATGAACAACGCATGGCGGATCGCCTCATCGATCGGTGCGTAGATCGCGATGCGTTCGTCACTGGCTTCGTAGCCGTCACAGACCGCGCACAGGCGGATCACGTTGCGCGCGATTGCGTCCTCCAACCCCGGCATCGACGGCATGCGGTCGACGACGCCGGTGGCAAGGATCACCAAGCGTGCGCGCCATGCGCTGCCGTCGTCGGCCACCGCGCAGAAGACCTGGCCGTCTTCGACATTGTCGTCGCGCTGGAGCTTGGCAATGCGTCCTTCGACGATCTCAACGCCGTAGCCCTCGGCTTGGGTGCGCAATTTTTCCAGCAGCTTGGGGCCCGCCACGCCAAACGGAAAACCGGGACAGTTGTGGCTGGTCGGGATCCAGCGCGCACGGCTTTTGCCGGCATCGACCACGGCGATGCGGCGGTGGAAGCGTGCGAGATACGTGGCCGCCGTGAGCCCGCCGGGGCCGGCGCCGATGATCAGGCAGTCGAGCAATTCCGGCGGCGGCGAGACCGCTGCTGCCGGGTTCGGCTCTGGTGTGACTGGTTCTGGTGGGGTCGGGAGGCTCATCCCCGCGCAGTGTCGGCACTGCCGCGCCACGTTGGCGTGACGCGACGTAGTCAGCAGGCAGGAACGCGTATGGAGTTGGCTGGTCCGGCCGCGAAGCCTGGAGGCGCAACTTGCACTGGCGCAGGGCGACACGGTGGCGGCACGCAAGCACTTGTCCGCCACGCGTGACTTGATCGATCCCGCATGGCAGGCCAAACAGAACGAAGTGCTGCGCTTGTGGGTGGCCCGGACCCAACTGCTTGAAGGTGAGGTGGCGCACGTTGAGCGGAATGCCGACGTCGCCAGTGCCGCTTGGACCCAGGCACGGCAACTGCTGTTGGTCGATGCCCCGACTCCCCTTGCCTTCAATCGACTCGACCCCGTGGTACGGGCGCTGCAATACCTGGGTCGGACCACTGAAGCCATGGGGCATCGGCAACGTCTCGATGCGGCCGGCTGCGTGCCACTGCAACCTTGGCCGCCCCTACCGACGGTCGCTGCACGCTGACCAAGCCATTGGACCCTGCAGGCCCGCGCCTGCCATTAACCGGCCCGGAGCGGCCATCACCGACGAGGAGTTACGCCATGTCTAACACTGATATTTCCCTGGATGTCCGCAATTTTCCCAGCAACGGTTCGGACGGATACACCAACATCACCGCCAGTAAACAACGCCGTCTACAGCTACCACTACAGCGGTGGCAGCGACGGTCACGGCGCAGTGACCGAAGTTGCTGATGGTGCCAGCGGCACGATCACCGTTAGCCTGTACAGCGACCCGCGTTATCAGATCAGCGACGTGGTGATCACTGGCGACATCGAGGACCAGCTGTCGTCGGAGCCAGTGGCCAACTCCTCCACGAGCGTCATCATCACCGACAGCGACACCTCGACCGGGAGCGGTTACTACAAGATCATCGTCTCCGACACCACGGCGAACTGCACCATTGCCTGTGATCCGGTGATCTCAAACGTGCCGCCCGTCACGTGATCACCAACCGGCGGCGCACACCCCGTGCGCCGCGTCACCCCGGGAGGTCGGTCGGCAGGGTGTTTCACAGAGCACAAGCCCTGT
>JAYTAY010000436.1:0-2765 GCA_043737255.1 Luteimonas sp. | reverse complement strand
GCTTGATGATCGCCAGCGTGGAGAGGCATTGCGGCGCGAACACGAACCACGCCAGCAATGACAGCGCGGTTGCCAGCGACCATTGCGCGGCTACGATTCCGCCCAGACTTTCTTCGTTGCCGGACAGTGCGTAAACCGTTGCCAGCGACGACACCACCACTTCGCGCGCGGCCATGCCCGGCACCAGCGCGATGCTGATCTGCCAGTTGAAACCGAGCGGCGCGAAGATATAGGACAACCAATGGCCCAGCGTGCCGGCGAGGCTGTAGTTGATCGCCGGTTGGGTGGAGCCTTCCGGCGCACCCGGGAAGGTCGAAAGAAACCAGAGCAGCACGGTCATCGTGAAGATGATGCCGCCGACCCGGCGCAGGAAGATCATCGCGCGTTCGTACAGGCCAATCAGCACATCGCGCGGGTGCGGCATGCGGTAGGCCGGCAGCTCCATCATCAGCGCATGTTCGGTGGTGTCATTGCGCATGCGCTTGATCACGTATGCCACACCCAGCGCGCTGACGATGCCTGCCGCATAGAGCACGAACAACACGATGCCTTGCAGATTGAAGATGCCGGCCACCGTGTTGCGTGGAATGAATGCCGAAATCAGCAAGGTGTACACCGGCAGTCGCGCCGAACAGGTCATCAATGGCGCGACCAAAATGGTCGTCAAACGATCGCGCGAATCCTGAATGCTGCGCGCGGCCATGATGCCGGGAATGGCGCAGGCGAAACTTGAAAGCAGCGGAATGAACGAGCGGCCAGTCAAGCCTGCACTCAACATCATGCGATCCAGCAGGAACGCGGCGCGTGGCAGGTAACCTGATTCTTCCAGCGCGAGGATGAAAAGGAACAGCATCAAAATCTGTGGCAGGAAGATGATCACGCCGCCGAGGCCGGCGATGATGCCGTCGACGATCAGGCTGTTGAGCAAACCTTCCGGAAGGACGGAACCGACCCAGCTACCGAATGCGGTCGTGCCAACATCGATCAAGTCCATGATCGGCGTCGCCCAAGAAAACACCGCTTGGAAAATCAGGAACATCACCGCTGCGAGCGCGACGAGTCCGAACACGGGATGCAGCAACCAGCGGTCGAGCGTGTCGTCGATTTTCGCGGTCAGGCGCGGCATGGTGACCGCGCTGGAAAGCATCTCGCGCACCTGTGCGTGCAGCGATCCGCCCTCGCCCACTTGCTCGGGCACGCTCAACGTGAGTTTGTCGATGCGCTGAACCAGGTCGACCGAGCCACCTTGACGGACGGCAATGGTTTCGACGACCGGGAAGCCAAGCTGGCGCTCCAATTCCTGCGTATCGATACCAATGCCACGCCGCTTGGCCGCATCCATCATGTTGAGCGCGAGCACCATTGGTCGGCCCAGCGCGCGCAGTTCCAGCGCGAAACGCAGATGAAGGCGCAGGTTGGTGGCGTCTGCCACGCAGACGATCAGATCGGGCAGCGGCTCGGACGCATGCAGGCCCTTGCATACATCGCGCGTGATCGCTTCATCGGGACTGGCCGCATCCAGGCTGTAGGCGCCGGGCAAGTCGAGCACGCGAACACTGCGGCCCGATGGCGCTTTGTAGAACCCTTCCTTGCGCTCGATGGTAACGCCGGCGTAGTTGGCGACCTTCTGGCGGCCACCGGTCAGCTGGTTGAACAGCGCCGTCTTGCCGCAGTTCGGGTTACCGACCAGGGCCAGCCGCAGTTCGTTGTCGATGGCGGCTGCGTCAGACATTGATGTGCTCAACGCGAACGCGCGCGGCTTCGGAACGGCGCAGCGCAAAGCGGGTGAAACCGATCTGCACCAACAGCGGATCGCCGCCCATTGGCGCCGAAGCGACGATCACCAGTGGCTCGCCGGCGACAAAGCCCAAGTCACGCAGGCGACGCGCAATCACATCGTTGTCGCCAAGGCTTTCGACCTCACGTACGATGGATGGCACCTTGGCAGCAAGCTCTGAAAGCCGCACGGAACACTCAATACAAATAAGAATGGTTTGCAATTGTATGCTCTGTCTACGGCGTTTCACAGGGCGTCAATCCGTGAACTTGCCAATTCCGACGAATTCCAGAGGCACCCGACGCCGAACCACACGTGCCCGTAACGACCACAAACGAAAAACCCGCCAATCGGCGGGTTTCTCAAAGAACGATGAAGCCGTGCTTACTTGATCTTGCCTTCCTTGTACGGCACATGCTTGCGGACGACGGGGTCGTATTTGCTGACCTCCATTTTTTCCGGCGTGTTCTTCTTGTTCTTGTCGGTGGTGTAGAAATGGCCGGTACCGGCCGTCGAAATCAGGCGAATCTTGTCGCGCTTGGTTGCCATATCGTTCTCCTCAGACCTTTTCGCCGCGGGCGCGGATTTCGGCGAGCACTACGTCGATGCCCTTCTTGTCGATGGTACGCAGGCCGTTGCCGGAAACCTTCAGCTTGATCCAGCGATTCTCGGTAGCAACCCAGAAGCGACGTTCGTGGAGGTTCGGCAGCCAGCGGCGGCGCGTTTTGTTGTTGGCGTGTGAAACGTTATTACCGGACTGAACAGCTTTTCCGGTGACCTGACAAACTCGTGACATGGCGAACCTCGTCATTTCGGTATGCCACCCTTGGCCAGGATGACGGCGGCCCAGCGGCGACGATGCGCCACGCGATGCTGGAAAGTTGATTCGGTCCGACGAATGACGCTATCGCGTCAGTTATCGTCAAACGCCTGGTTGAGGCCGGCCCTATTGAGGCTGGCCCGTATCAGGCTTGGTCGGACAGCCGCG
>JAYTAY010000435.1:0-14268 GCA_043737255.1 Luteimonas sp. | reverse complement strand
TCGTCGGTTTGGCGGTAGTCCAAAATACTCAAGCGGGTTCGATACTGTCGATACGCAATCCTGCCGGCAATTCTTTTGCGCTGACCATCGCACCGGTGGCGGGCGGAACAAGACCGGTTTCCGCCCATCTTTTGATTACGAAACTGGACTGAATCGTTCATTTGCGCGCAGCGGTGGGCGTGTCCCGGTTGTCGCCAATCGAGTTGCTGGCCGTTGCAGGCTACGCGTTCCGAAACGGCGCGTCCGGCATGCCTCCTTGGGCGTTGAAGGCACTAGTAACGTGCAAGATTGCCCGGGCCTTTGACCCGGGTTTTGCCAGCGCGGGGCAGCAGAATCGGGATAGTCCACTCTGACCGCTGTATTCCATGCTGCGAGAATGGGGCAGCACCGTCGGCGATTCCGACGCCTTAATCGCAACATGACCCGTCGAGCCATCGTGGCCGAATGGGAGCGCGTGCGCATGCAGCCAAGGGACGGCCGCGCCCGGCAGAAAATCCTGCGGGCGCGGCAGCGTGGGTTTATTGCATCGCGCAGCCTTCCGACTTCTTCCAACTAACCTGTCGGTGATCAAGCTGTATTCCTATAGCCGGGCCCAATGCAGCAGGTTATCGCTGCATGCGTGCTGATCGACGCATTTGGATACGGCTGTCGCGCGCGACATTCTCCGTTGCTGCTATGAACTCACCCACATCCCAGCCGATCCGATAGGAACGGGGTGAGCATTAGCGAGGATGGCGCTTCTGGTACCCAATCCCTTTGCGCGAAGACGCGGGGTGAAGATAAAGATCGGCGGCCATCTTTGTGAGCTCGTCGTCTGGCATCGCAGCCGGAAGCAGGCAGCCGAGCAGCCGGGCGATGACCATCATCCCGATCAGAATCAGATCGACCGGTGGTTGGGCACCAAAGGCGATCTTTGGCCCAGCACAGCCGCAGGTCGGAGCTGCGCCGCGCCCGCCAGAGCGCTGCCGCGTGATGAACGTGCGCCTTGGAGAGTTCATAGGAATCAAATGTCGGCAGGCTGCATCCAGTTCCACGTATAAACACGCGCCACGGGTCCATGTTCATGTCGAGGATTCAATCCACATCATGTTCAACGACCTCCCCCGCCGCCGCCGCCGCCACCGCCTCCCGATGATCCGCCGCCACCTCCACCGGAACTGCTGCCGGGTGGTGAGCTGGACGAGGAAATCGAGCTGCTCAGACTACTGCCCAGTGCCTTGCTCACGTCGCCGAGATTGCTGATGCCGGTGCCTGTGTACCAACCCATTTGCCGGGTCGCTTCCGCCGCCGCGGCTACACCCACCACGCTGATAAAGCGTTTGGTCCACGCGTCTTCCACATCCAGCGCCAATGCGTAGGGCAGCAACTTCTCGTAGCGTTCCGCGTCGATGTGTGGCGCTTCGCCCGGGCCGGCCAGATTCTTGAGCTCATCGCGCTCCGCAACGGCGAGGTACTGCCGAAGGCCCGCGATGTGATCGAGCAATGTCCGACCCTCGGCGGTCGGCTGTCGCATCAGCTTGATGAAGAGCAGGTTGATCACGATAAACGCGATGGTAACCAACATGATGACGCCGATCGGGTTGCTGCCCGTCAACCAAAATGCCAACACAAGAACGGCAACTGATATGAGCGCACCTTTGCCGACGGTGCCGAGGTTGGACACGACGTAGCGCGGATCCGCATCGGCCTTGAGCGAGGCTGTTTGGGCATCTTTTGCCGCACCCAGAACAGGATGATTGGATTGAACCAGAGCGATGGTGTTGGCCGCCGAAAAAAGGTTGGCAAGCAACCTACGCTGGCTGGTTGGCAAATCCTCCGGCGCCTCCTTCTCCGTTCTCTGAAGTGACCATGCTTGGGAAAGAACCTTCTTTTTCTGCGTAATCACCACCAGCCCGCGCACCGCGAGTTCGACCAGATCCGCAGCGAAGCAGCGCGGTGAGTAATTGTTCTTCCAAACGTATCGGAGCAATCCCGGCGAAATTCCTTCGGGCGGGGTATAGCGCGGGAAAACAGGCCCGCGGGCAGGATCGCGACCGATTCGATTCCAGCGATTCAGGTAGAAAATCAACACGCCGATCAGGCCAAACAGCGCGACGCCCGTCCCCGCGTTGTCGCGCAAGAACCACCCAGCCTTCTTGCTGGCATCGGGCACTTTCACGACGCCTTTCGGAAACCCGAGCACCACCGTGAAGCCTTCGTAGGCTTTCAGCGGTTGTGTCAGTTCGTAGATCGCCGCGCCGGGACGCGGTGTGGTTGCACGATACGCACTGCCCTTAGCACCTTGCGGACCCGTGTAGCCCTCTGCGCTCAATGTGTCGGCCGGCACCGGTTCCGGCAGCCGCACTTCCACCGTGGCAGATGCGATCGGAAACGCCCAGCCCGTGCCGATCGCGTTGAAGTAGAGCTCGTCGTGGTCATCAAAAAACCCGAGCTGCCGATTGGTGCGGTAACGCAAGGTGTACGCGTACGTTGCCGGCACATCCAGGAAGCTGTCGTCGCCCGTGTTCACCCGTACGCCGTTCGACACGTCTTCGGTAAACCATGGTTCGACATTTCCATCGCGCTGCACGCTGCTCACTTCGAAATCGACCCGCACCTGATTTCCAAGCCGGTCTCTGTAGCGGGTTGGAAAGTCGCGATAGATGCCGCGGCGTATCTGGTTGCCTTCGGCACTGACCACGATCTGTTCGGTTATCGTCAGGCTGGCGTCGGCCGCGACTTCGATAAGCACGTCATAGCGCGTGATCTCTTCGGTCGCTGCGGCATTGGTCGCAAACCACGACAGCGACAACAGCGCACAGAAGGTGACGACCAGCGGCTGCGCCACCAATTTTTGAAGCGCCGACAAGTACTTCCCGGAGCGCGGGTTTTCGACGACGGATTTCATCAGGAAAGGTCCAAGCGCGGGGCAGCGCGATCGACGTCATCGGCGGCATAAAACTCGGCTTCTGCGAAACCGGTGGCCCGCACCATCAGCACATCGGGAAACCGCTGGATGCCGTCGTTGAGTTGCCGCACCGCACCGTTGTAGAAACGCCGCGCGTATTGCAGGTGCTCCTCGACATCGACCAGATCGCGCTGCAATTGCAGGAACAACTCACTCGCCTTCAGCTCCGGGTAGGCCTCGCGCAGCGCGAGCAGTTTTGCGAGCTGCTGTTCGATCGCCTGCTCGACTTTGGCCAGTTGCCCGGGCCGACTCAGCGCCACCGCCTGGGTGCGCAGCGAAGTCACCTCTTCCAGCACGCTCGCCTCGTGTAGCGCATAACCGCGCACCGACTCTACCAACTGCGGTATCAGGTCGTGTCGTCGAGTCAGCTGCACGTCGATGTCAGCCCACCCGGCGCGCACCTGATTGCGAAACCGTACCAGCCGGTTGAAGGTGGACACCGCCCACAACAGGATCGCTGCCGTGATTGCTGCTGCCAGATAACCCATGGGTCTCACTTCTCGCGCCTTGCAGAGCGACTACTTTAAATCGAGATGGCGAACTGTGCGCAGCGGTTGGCTGCAGGGCCGTCACGTAATCCAACCCGTCGGCCGCGGCGGCTCACTCCCGGCCTTAGCGCAGCCGGGAACGAAGTCCTATAAAGCTGCGCACACGCGCCATTGGCGCGGTCACGTTCGAAGAACGGCAAGCGGAGCCGGGACGGCGTCAAACCGCCCCGGTTCGCTGCCTACCGTCAATTTCGGACAACGGGGTGATGCTCGGAAGACTCCCGGATCGACGCGCGCTGCTTGACCAGGCGGCCAGCGAGCCACGCAGATCAAACTGTGAATCTTCCGGACATCGTGCCGCCTGCGTGGAGTTTTCATAGCATCCGCGGCCTTGGGATTAAGCCACTCGGCCCTCGCAAAGGCGCATATTCGTCCGCGATCGTATTGCGAGGTGCGGTGCTCGACGAGGCCCCGGACTGACGAGTGCGCGTGGGGGGGGAGTTGACCAAGAGCTTCTCCGCCAAGCCGAAGGCCCCGAAACAAATAGTTGCGGCCACCCCTGCCCGCGCGGCATTACCTCGTCACGTCATTGTTTCGTAAACAATTTTCTGGGCGTTTTCGGAGCCATTTGCGGCCGGCCTCTTCTGGCCGAAGCGCCGACAACCACCCGTTGAGGTCGTGGTTGGTGATCAGTTTGCGATAACAGGCGGTGCGCCCACGGCGATTATTTCCGCGCTCGTTAGTGCCTGGTCGCTCGTTGTCAGGTCCATCTGCAGTGCGGCGGCGAACTTCTCTTGTGCGCTCGCTTCATTGCCCGTGCGCCGCAAGGCCAATCCCCAGGCCAGATGCAGTGCGCCCCAACGCGGGGCGCGTTCCGAGGCTGCGGCGTATTTGCCGAGCGCCGCCTGAGCGTTGCCTTGCGCCACCAGCGCGTCGCCCCAGTACTTCTGCGGGTCGGCCCAGCGCGGGCCTTTTTTGTGCGCCTTGGTAAATTCTACGATTGCACCATCGACATCGCCGCGGGCCAGCTTGGCGCGCCCCCATTCGGCATGCGCGAATGGCAGCGACGGACCCTGGCGCACCGCTTCGGCGAACCAGCGGTCGGAGCCGCTCGCATCGCCGGCGAGCGCGTCAACTACGCCGCGCGCCCAGACGCAGCGGTAGCAGTCGAGCGGTGTGGTGGCGATCAGGCGCTGGGCGCCTTCCACGTCGCCGGATTTCGCCAGCGCAATGGCGGCGATGGGTGCTGCCCGAAGCCCAATTTCCGCTTTCCGCCCCGCCGGCAGATGGGTCGGGTCGATGCCGCTGGCCAGGGCATGGGCATTGACCCAGTCTTCTCGTTCGAACGCGATGGCCGCAGCCATGATCGCCAGCTCAGCGGCTTTCCTCGCCCAGACGCGGGGCGCGGCCTCGGGCGGCGTCTGTCCGATCAGGGCGAGGTGATCGCGCAGGGCGCCGACCTCGTGCAGTCGCAGCTGCGCCTCGATCATGTTGAAAAAGTAACCCGAGTCCACCGCCATCGCCTTGCGGTAATCGGGTAGCGCGGATTGGTAGTCCCCTGTGGCTACCGCCACGTCGGCGGCAGTTCCGGGCTCATTGAGTCCCAGCTCATTCACACTCACGTAGCGTGGACCGTCGCTGCGCAGGTGGCTATCAGCTTCGCGCCGGTCGCGTAACACGGCCTCGTCGTGCCCCAGCATTTTTGAACTCAAGGCGCGGTTTATGCGCGCAAGAAAAAACGTCGGGGCGATCGCCAGGGCTGCGTCAGCGGCGCGGATTCCGCCTCGGAAATCGCCTTCAAGATTCAGCAAAAAAGTGAGCCCGCTGTAGGCCCACATGCGCTCCAACTCGTCCGCCGAGCGCGTCAGGCGCTGAAACACTTCTTTGGCCCGTCGCACACTCTCTGCATCCCCGCTGCGCTGCAGGTAAATGCCATAGCGATAGGGCTGAGTGATGGCGTACACCGACTCGGCGGCGGCCTGGATCATGCGGTCCAGCTCGTCTTCGGAAGCCCCGGACTGCGCGACGGCGGCGGCGCTCCCGGTGCGGGCGGACAGCGTCAGACCCTGCGGCGTGCGGTACAGCTCGCCGCCGATGCGGGTCTGGTGACCGAGCCAATCCACCAGCGTCCGCCGCAGCTCGCCGACCGAAACCCCGGTCTGCGGGATCTGCACCTTGATGTCCCCGTCCCAGTTGTTGGCATAGGAGCTGGCGGCGCGCGACGAGTTGGTCTGCTCGCCCATCTCGCTCAGGCGGTCGAGCAGGCGGCTCGCGATCACCTGGCCAGTGACGCCGCGCTGGGCCAGGTCCGGCGGCACCGAGAACGGCTCGATGACCAGGCCGCGCTCATGGCTGGCCGACCACACCATCGAGCCTATCGCCAGCGCGATTACCAGGCCGCCCAGCCCAGTGAGGACCTTCAGGGCCACACCCATGCGCTCGCCGGCAATCTGGACACTGATCAATCGGCGCTGTTGGTCGATCAGGCCGCCTTGCTTGAGCAGCAGCATGGCAGCCGGGCCGTCCGGTGGCGCCGCGGCGTTGACCGCCGTCAGCGCGATGTCGATCGGATCAGATGAATCGGGTAGTGGTGATGGCTCGCTCGACGGGCGCGGTCTGGGCAGCTCGGGTTCAATCTCGTCGGTTGCCATTGCCTTGCTGCCAGAGCCGGATGACGGAGTCTAGTCCGATTGCAATGGGGTCAGGTTCATTTCCTGCGCTCATGAGTGCGAAGTTGGCACAGCTGGGCGGGCGCCCTGGCGAGATCCGTGGCGCTGGGATCAAGTCTCCGCAGTTGATGGCAGAAGCATCACACTCCCAACGGCTTCATTGCATCTCAGGGTTGATCGTGGCGATGGTCGTCGCCAGATTAAAAAACCCCATTGGATGTTTGGAGATCACCATGCCCACTATTCTCATCACGGGTGCCAATCGCGGTATCGGCTTGGCGCTTGCGAAGCATTACAGATCACGTGGCGACGACGTGATCGGCCTTTGCCGCAACGGCAGCGAAGCACTCGCACGCACCGGCGCGCGTGTGGAAGTTGGCGTTGACGTCACCGACGGTCCCGCACTCTCGGCACTGGCGCAACGCCTCGGCGACACGCGAATAGACGTTCTGATATGCAACGCGGGGATCCTGTCGAAGGAAGCACTGGGTGATATCGACGAGGACGGCTTCGAACGAATGCGCAAGCAGTTCGAGGTGAACTCGATCGGGCCGCTGCGCACCGTACAAGCATTGTCGGGACACCTCACCAGGGGCGCGAAAGTGGGCATCGTCACCAGCCGCATGGGCTCGGTGTCCGACAACGATTCGGGCGGCTACTACGGGTACCGGGCATCAAAGGCGGCCGTGAACGCGATCGGTAAATCGCTGGCGCTGGATCTGAAAGACCGTGGCATCGCGGTGATGCTGCTCCACCCTGGCTATGTCCAAACCGAAATGGTTGGCGGTGGCGGTGATATCAGTCCCGACGCGGCTGCCGCGCAGTTGGCCGAACGCCTGGATGCACTGACGCTTGCGCAATCCGGCAGCTTCCACCACGCCAAAGGTGACGCGCTGCCCTGGTAGCGAAACTACAAGTCTGCTCAGCGCCAAACGTCTGCTACATCACTGTGTCGCGGGTTCAACGACAGCAGCGTGCTGACGCGACTTTCGCCAGCCGATTGCACGCTCACCGTGAACGGCAACATTGATCCATCGATGAGCCTTATCTTGGGATCCAGTTACGTCGCGCGTCTAGGTGGACTTGGCTGCAAGGCATGGTCACTGTTCTGCGGTTGGCAGCTCAAGTACAGCGGCGAGCGACGAGTCGCAAAGGTGGCAGACGGGAAATTCACCGTCAGTCTTCCGGTAGACGACCGTAGTGACGTCCGTTGCGGCCACACGTTCCAGGGTATGTCGCTGGGCATTGCACGGAAAGGGCAATCGCCCAACGGCGATCAATCGCGCGGTTCGCGATGCGATCTGCCGCCACGCTTCCGCCCGCTTACCCTACCTGCTTCGTGGATCGAATCGCCATCAATGCGGCGCGTTCAAACATTTTCGTCCGCCGTGATCCCTGGGCGCGTTACGTTGCGTATGTGAAGGAACACACCTTCGGAGCACGATCTCATGCGCACCCTGATTCTGACGTCTCTACTGGCGCTCTCCAACCTCACCGGCATTGCCACGGCAGCTGACGGCCAGCTCGACCCAACGTTCCTGACCGACGCCGAGGTCCCCGGCTACGGCTTCTATTTCAACCCCAACGGTACTGTGAACGACTCGCTGGACATGGTCGGCGCCATCGTCAAACGGCCGGACAACAAGCTCTGGGTGGTCGGTCGCATGAAGGCCCCTGGCGCGTACCGACTCAGCCTTTATCGAGTAGAGCCCAATGGTAACCCGGACGTCGGTTTCGGCGACTTGGGTCTGCGCACCGTGGTTCAACCTTGCGCTGGGTTCTACGTTGCGGACGCCAAGCTGGATACGCAAGGTCGCTTGCTTGTTGCGATCAATGATTGCGCTGATTTCATGATCTACCGTTTCCTGCCCAACGGTGATCTCGACGCGAATTTCGCGGCCGGTGGCGTGCTCAGTGTCCCATTCAACCAAGGGGGCAGTAACATCGATCTGAGTCAAAAACTGATCATCGCGCCGAACGACGATCTCATCATCGCCGGGCGAGTTGCAACGGCGACATCGGGTAGCCTCGGCATCGCGCGATTCACGTCATCGGGACTTCCAGCGCCCGGTTTCGGAGCTGCAGGGAAAGTTTTGATACCGTTCGAATGGCAGGTGCCGGCGATCTACGGTGTGAACGGACTGCATCTGATGGCAGATGGCCGCATCGTCATCGCCGGCGCCATATCGGAAACGAATCAGGGCTCGTCCGACAAGAAGCAGTTCGTCGTGCGCCTGACAGCCAACGGGGCACTGGACCCTTCCTTTGGCAACAGCTCGGCTGGCATCTCCAAGATCAATCACAAGAGCGCACTGGGCGTCGCGGAATCGCCGCATACACTCGCGTCACTGTTGATGGGCGATGGTTCCATCGTGCAGGTTGGTTCCGTTGTTTCCAACAACCTGAACTCGGCCGGCGACATTTTTCTGATGCGGTGGCGACCGGATGGCCAGCTCGATACCAACATCGGCTTGAACGGCACCCGTCAATATTCACTGGATTTCGCCGGCCCAAACCCGTCAGACCCCGCACTCAATTGGGAATCGGCTAACAACATCCTGCGTCAGGACAACGGCGATTTGCTGATACTGGCGTCCAGCAAAATCGGTGACTCACCCGCAACGGCAGTGATGCGCCTGAAGAGTAATCTCAACATTGACACAAGCTTTGGCAGCGGCGGCAAAGTTCAATACACCATGCAGATCAACAACAACGGTCTACATGGCCAGGTTGGTAGCGCAATGATGCTTCAGAAAGGCCGCATCCTGTTTGGTGGTGCTGTCATCACGGGCGTTAACGGACGCATGCAACTCATGATGGGCTTGCAGCACGACGAGATTTTTGCACACACGTTTGATTGACTGCGGATCGAGAGGCAATCGCTTCGCGCGCGAGAAGTCGTGACAGTCGTGCGCGAAGTCGGACATCAAACCGTAGCCGGCCCGCGCAGCGCGCCTAGATCGAAGGGAATGGAGTGAAGGTGAGGTGACGAACTTGAAGGTTCACGTTGCGCTCCCCGGAGCGCTTCGCTTTCCGGGCTACTCAACCTGCCGCCACCCCTGCATCGCCAGCTCGAACGAACGAATCCGCGCGGCGTGGTCGAACACGTTGGCGGTCAGCATCAATTCGTCGGGGCGGTGTTGCTGGACGAATGCGAGCATCTTCTTTTGCACGGTCGCCACTGAACCCACGGCGGCGCATTCGAGTGCCGCGTCAACGCCCGCACGCTCGGTGGCATTGGCGTAATTGTCGAAGGCCTTCGCAGACTCCAGTGGTGGAGGTATTAACCCGGGGGAACCGCGACGCAGGTTAACGAAGGCTTGCTGCTGAGTGGTGAAGAGACGCGCCGCCTCTCCATCGCTGTCGGCTACGACCACGTTTAACGCCAGCATCACGTGCGGCTGCTGCAGGTATCGCGATGGTCGGAAGTCGCGGCGGTAAACTCCCAATGCCTGCTCCAGCATGGCGGGGGCGAAGTGCGACGCGAATGCGTAGCGCAGGCCGAGCATCGCGGCAAGCTGCGCGCCGAACAAGCTCGACCCAAGTATCCACGGCTCCACCTCGACACCCGCACCCGGCACGGCTTGCACCAGCTGCCCATCCTCGACCGGGTCAAAGTAGCCGAGCAGTTCGACCACGTCAGCGGGAAATTCTTCCGCACCCTGATAGTAGCGGCGCAGCGCACGCGCCGCCGGCTGGTCCGTTCCGGGGGCGCGACCCAGTCCCAGATCGATACGCCCCGGATACAGCGATCCCAAGGTGCCGAACTGTTCGGCCACTTGCAGCGGCGCGTGGTTGGGCAGCATCACCCCGCCCGAGCCGACACGAATCGTGCGGGTGCCGCCGGCCACATGACCGATTAGCACCGCCGTCGCCGCACTGGCGATGCCCGGCATGTTGTGGTGTTCCGCCAACCAGAAACGCCGATAACCCAATCGCTCGGCTTGCCGTGCCAAGCCCAGCGTGTTGGAAAACGTCTGCGCTGGCGTACTGCCAACGGTTACGGGCGCGAGGTCGAGAACGGAGAGATGGAGCATGGCGGCAACTTCAACGGCGGGCCTTTTTAGATGGGGGCTCGATGCCTTGATCAAAGTGCCGCCTTGCGACTGGGTTAGCCGTCACGACCGGTCACTACCGACGACTTTGTACGTTGGCGATAGAACTTGGGAGCGTCGTCATCCTCGCGAAAGCGGGGACCCGTTTTGATTCTGCTTCAGATTCGGCGAAATGCGTGAAGATTAAAATGGGTCCCCGCTTTCGCGAGGATGACGACACCTTTTTATCGTTGCCGAACCAAGCTGGCAAGGTCATCTCAGCCAGCGGTGTGCCTTCGCGAGACTGCGAACGCAGGAAGCGTGCGCACTTCAATCTATCCGTCTCCCCGGCGCAGGCCGGGGTCCAGTGGGCAACGGCCCTTGGCGGTCTTTTGATGGATTTTCGAAACAACAAAGCAAAAGACGAAGAGTGCCAACCCCATCTACTCACTGGACCACCGCCTGCGCCGGGGAAACGAAGTGGAAGGATTTCGCTCGCCGGGGTTATGAAATGCACGAAGGTAGCGCCCTTGGCAGTTGATCAGCGCGCGTTCAATTTCGCTTTCGAATCCCCAACCGCCCGAAACTCGCCCTTGTCTTCCGTAGCCAAGCTAACGAAATAGATGGCGGCCCAAGCCGCCACAAACCCCGGGATGATTTCGTATACCCCTGCCCCACCCATGAAACTCACGTCCCAGCCCAGCGCGATCCAGGCCATCACGGTCAGTGCGCCAACCACCAAGCCGGCGACAGCCCCCGTCCCTGTCATTCGCTTCCATGTCAGGGCGACAACAATCAGCGGGCCAAACATCGCGACGAGTATGGCGCGGCGGTGGTCGCCACGAACTCGCGTTTGGCTGGATTAATGCCGACGCATCGGCCATCCGCGATCGGCACCGATGCCCGGAAGCACGGCTGCAACCGAACACCTTCCATTCGACCCCGATACTCCATCAACAAGCGCGACGACAAGCTGAACCCGCAGCCCTTCTTTATCGTCAGTAGCCGGTCGTCAAACAGGCGACTTTGACAGCGCTTATTGCTGCGCGCATGCTCCGCCAATTCGTCGATGTCGGTGCTTCATCTACTCGGAGAAATAGCCATGCGCTTGCGCACACTTGCTATCTTGATCGTCGGTTTGTCGGGGTCTGCACACGCGAGTCAAAACCTGCTCGCCAATGGAAATTTCGGTATCGGTCCGGTCCCGCCGTGGACCCCTGTCCCGGTCACCCTGAGCTATACCGCCATCCCGGGTGATGGAGACCCCGCCGCACCGTCGGTTGATATCACGACGTCGGGTACCGGCTCATCCGGGCAAGGCCTTTACCAGTGCGTTGCAACCACGCCAGGCACGGTTTACCGCGCGACCGCACATATAAAGCGTACCAGTGCGGCCACTACAACCATTTCGAGCATTGGCATTGCGGCACTTTTCTACACTGGCGCGGGATGTACCGGCACGCCGCTCGGTCTGGCAAATGCCACTGTCAGTCCAAACACGCTTGTCTTGAATGCTTGGACCAGGGTGGACAGCGGAGGGGTTGCGGCGCCTGCCGGCACGGTCAACGCATTGGTTGGCTTGGGTGCGAACGCGTCGAATACCGCCGTCTATACGTTTCGCGGGGACTCGGCATATTTCGGATTGAATGACGTGATCTTTTCCGCCGGTTTCGAAAACGACTAAGCGGACAGGGTCGGTTTCAGTGCCTACGCGAAACGGGGAGTAGAAGCGGTCAGCTAAATTTCTGACTGTGATGTGCGCCCAGCTCCGATATCACGCCCACGCAGTTGACGCGTGGCGGCTAGCGACCCGCCAGCAGAAAACCTGGGGCAGCGAACGGTTCCGATCGCAGATTGAAGTGCAAGCCGAGCGCGAGCTGGCGGTTCGACAGTCGGGACAGCCCAGGAAAGCTCAGGGAAAATGTACCTGACCTGCTTTTTCAAATCGCAGGCCAGACTGCGCTACCCTGAAGCTTCCTCACCGAGGCCACGCCCATGCTGCGTCAACCGTTACTTGCCGTGATGCTTGCACTTGCAGCGCTGCTTGGTGGCTGCGCGTCTTTTCCGCACGCCACCGCGGATGCGCGCTTTTATGACGGTCTTGATGCGGCCGCAGTTTTCGCTGCCTGCATGGACGCGCACGGCGGCGATCTGCGCCAGTATCCAGGCGACATCAACTTTTCGACCGACGGCCAGTGGTACCAGGCCATCCAGCGCATCCAGCCGATTGTCAGCGATGCCGGGTTCCGGGTCAGCTCCGAGGAGCGCTTCCGGCCGAGTGACGGCCTCTACTCTGTGCATCATCAGGGGCCACTGGGCAGCAAACAGGTGGTGCGAACGCGGGACGGCATCAGCGTCTACTACAACGGAAAGCGCGAGAGTGATACAGCCAAGATCCGCGCTACCGCGATGACCAACGACGCGTTCCGCATGTTCCACTTCGGACCAAGCTTCCTTAAGGCGCGATCCACCGCGATGGTGCGATTGCCCGATCAACTCGAAAAAAACCGCAACTACCGACTCCTACTAGCGACCGTGGAACCGGGCTTTGGCGAAGCCGCGAAGGACCAGGTGGTGATGTGGATTGACGCGCAGACTTCACGCCTGTTCCGCGTGCACATGACCTTGAATGGCTTCGAGACCACCCAGGGCGCGCATGTCGACACCACCTTTCTTGAGTATCGACAGGTCGGTGCGTACCTGTTTCCAGTGCGTTTCAACGAGCGCGTTCGCGGCCCGGTGCGCATCGATGCGCACGACTGGTATACCACCGGCATTGATCTCGATCGCGGCTGGAGCGCAGCGGATATCGGCGGTGAGGCCTTCTTAGGCACGGCCGCGCCACCGGCGAAGCGCGTGCAGGCGGGACGGTCAAACTAGCGAAGCGTGAGTGCATTACTGGCAAAAGGTGTCAGGTAGATTTCTGACGCCGATGTGCCGACGGCTCCCATAGCAAGCCCATGCAGTTGAGGCGCTCCGCGAGGCGACCCGCCAGCAAACACCTTGGAGCATCGAACGGTTCCGATTGCACATCGACGTGCTACGCAAGCGGGAGCGAGCAGTTCGATCGCGCGGGCGACCCAAGGAACTGTCGGAATAGGTACCTGAACTTTTTTCAGTCGGGAGCCAGGGCCAAGCTGCGCAGCAATGCATCGCATCCCTTGCGCACCAGCAGCCCCCACAGCGTGGCCAGCCCAGTCAGCAGCACCGCGACGACGGCCGTCACCCACAGACGGGACAACGCGCCGTCGGGCAGCAGTGCCAACGCAGCCGAGAACCCACACGTCGCCACCGCCATCGACAGCAGCGCTTTGCGCGCTATCGACCACGGCGGCCGCCCAGGTCGCACGCGGTCGATCAGCAACTGCCCGAGATATATCACGGGCGTCAACGTGCCCAGTGCACGCATTACCGTGCCAAGGTCGCCGTGAGTGTTCCCGCCGTCGCGCTCCACCGCCCCAATCCACTCCAACGCCCGCATCAGCATCTTGCCAAGGGATCCGGTAGCCGACTGCGATGCCTCGCCCGCATCGACGATCAGCATCCCCGCCAACAAAAGGAAGATCCACGTCGCGTGCAGCATCACCGCGACCATCGCTTGGCTGGCTGCGAACAGGCCGAGGAGGTGGCGGGAAACCAAGCGCGGGAGATTGACGTGAGTACTGATCGCGAACATGGCGGCATCCGTGCGTGGCGGCGAACTGGATACATGAAAACGTTGGTAACCTGCGTAACGGCCGTTGGCGCATTGCGCGCAGCGATGCCAGAATCGCCTCGCTCGCTCGCGGACCTGTCGGAATCGCATGGTTCAAGCGCCATCCCGACAAGCAGGCGGGTCTGATCTTTCACAGCGATCGTGGCAGCCAATACGCCAGTAAAGACTTCACCGGCCTGCTCAAGGAATACGGCATCACTGCCTCGATGAGCCGACGCGGCAACTGCTGGGACAATGCCTGCAGCGAAACGCTGTTCGGCTCGCTGAAGGTGGAGCGACTGCATGGCCAGCGCTTCATCACCCCTCGACACGCCATGGATGAAACCTTGGCTTGGCTGCTCTGGTACAACCAGTCCCGACTACACTCCACCCTGAACTACGTCAGCCCGATGCAGTTCGAGCAGCACTGGCTGGC
>JAYTAY010000434.1:0-2771 GCA_043737255.1 Luteimonas sp. | reverse complement strand
CAATCGCGACGGCGGAACTTGCGCTTGCGCAACACCGTCCCACCGATGCACTGGTCGCACTCGATGCACCCGCTGCGCAACCGTTGCCGCCGCGGGGCCTGGCGTTGCGCGCGGAAGCGTTGGCGGTGTCGGGGCAGGCGGCGCAGGCGTACGGATTGCTGGGCGCGATGCGGCAGCAGCAGGCGTTGCCGGCGGATCGCCTCGACGATTTGCAATCGCGTTGGGCGGAAGCGTCGCTGCGACAAGCCAACGATGCCAATGTACTCGCCGAACGCTGGGAGTCGCTGCCGAAGCCGCTGAAAAGCGAGCCGGCGGTGGTCATCGCCTATGCCGAACGCGCCGCTGCGTTGCGCTGGGACGAGGCCTCCGCCAAAAGTCTGGAACAGGCGCTGGAGACGCGCTGGGACGAATCGTTGGTTGATGCGTACGGGCGTCTGTCGATCGGACGGCTGGATGCGCGCCGCGCCAATACCGAACGCTGGTTGCAGACGCATCCGTCCAGTCCGGCGCTGCTGCTGGCGATGGCGCGTTTGTCGCGCGGGCAGAATCAGTGGCCGCAATCAGAGGAATACCTGCATCGCGCGTTGGCACAGGGCGCGGGCTCGGATGCATGGGAAGAACTGGGACATGGCTTCGCGCAGAACGGCGACGACATCCGCGCGCGCCTGAGTTACGCCAATGCATTGCGCGCATCGCGCAACGAAGCCATCACCGAACTTCCCGGCCGCGACCTGCGGCAGAAGATCTTCGATCAGGCGGTCACTGAAGAACGTGACCAACATGGGGTGCCGCGGTTGCGGGAGTGATTTTGCGTTTCGGAAATCGCTTGCTCTTCCTTCTCCTGCAAAAGTGGCAGAAGGCCCCGAAGGCGGATGAGGGTTCCGCTTTTAGACGTTAACCCCTACCGCTTGCCGTTCACCGTGAATCACAACTGCATCGCTTTCGTAGCCCGTGTGGAGCGCAGCGATACCCTGGGCTCTTCGTCGCCGGCACGGAAATTCCCGGGTATCGCTGCGCTTCACTTGGGTAACGTCATGTTTTCTTCCTGAAGCGTCGATAGGTCACCGCGGCGATCAGCACGAGTAGCCACAGCGGCCACAAGGTCATCACCGCGATCGCCACATCCACGATTCCATACCAGCCGACGGTCAGCGAGTTGCCCAGCCGTGCAAAAAATCCCGGGCTGTGTTGCTGGAAAACTGCTTCCACGTCCGTCAATTCCGCCTCACGGATTTTCGACCCCTGATACATCGACAGATTGATCGTGCTGAATGCGATCTTGTCCTCGAATTCCTGCTGCGCGATCAGCGCTTCGTCGCGCGCGGACTTGCTGCTGTTTCTTGCCGCGATCACGTCCGCTTTCTGGTCGAGCTTGCCGCCCTGTTCGACAGCCTGCCCGAGTTGCTGCTGCGTTTCCTGGTTGCGCTGGTATTCGAGTTGCTGGCGCAGCAACGCGAACTGCGCATCCATCGCCTCGAAATTGCGCTGGTCGAGGAACGCCATCTGCCCGACGATCGCGCGCAGGAAGGCCTGCGTGTTGTCGCTGGGGACGCGCACGGTCAGCTCGCCGCGCACCGTGTATTCGGTCAGCTCGATCAGATTGCCATTGCCGCTGGGACGCGTCTGGCTACCGAGGGCCTGTGTCGCGATATGGTTCTTGACCACGAATCCGCCCTGCGCGGCGACCACGTCCTCGATCGCCAGCGATGACTTGTAGACATCGTTGACCCGGAACTCGGCCTGCGCGGTGCGGATGAATTTGCGTTGTGCATCGGTGTAGGTGGCGGCGCTGGAAGCGACCTGGTCGGCGGTGGGGCGGCTGTCGACCTCGACCGCCGTGGTTGCGGTCGGGGCCGCAGGCGCATTGCCCATGCGATCCGCACCGCCCTGCGTTTGCGCGACTTCTGCTTCCGCCGTCGTTGTGGCATCGGACGCGGACTGTTGTTGGCTGCATGCCGGCGCCAACACCAACAACAGCATCAGCAGGATGAAACGTAACTTGTGAGTGGATCGCATGCGGTCGTCCTCTAACGTGGATGGAGACGCCGGGTCAAAACGACCGGCTGCCTCTGTATACGAACGACGCACAGCAATGGGGTCGCAGGCGGGTCTCGACCCGTCGCCTTGCATCATTCGTGGGAACCACCGGCTGGCGGGTCAAGACCCGCCCTGCACATTCCGATCGATCAGCGCTCGAGAATCGCCACCACGCCCATCCCGCCCGCCGTGCAGATCGAGATCAGGCAACGGCCGCCGCCGCGTTGCTGCAACGCCTTCGCGGCGGTGGCGACGATGCGGGCACCGGTTGCGGCGAAGGGATGGCCGGTGGCCAGTGACGATCCGTTCGGATTGATTTTCGCCGGATCAATGCGGCCCAGTGGCGCGTCCAGGCCAAGCCGCGTCTTGCAGTACTCCTCGCTTTCCCACGCGCGCAACGTGCACAACACCTGCGCGGCGAACGCTTCATGGATTTCGTAGATGTCGAAATCCTGCAGCGTCAATCCATTGCGCTTCAGCATCTCCGGCACGGCGATCGTCGGCGCCATCAACAGGCCCTCGCCATGCACGAAATCGACCGCAGCCACCTGCGCATCGCGGAGATGGCACAGCGGTTCGTGGCCATGCGCGCGCGCCCACTCGTCCGATGCCAGCAGGCACGCGGCGGCGCCATCGGTCAGTGGCGTGGAATTGCCGGCGGTCAGCGTGCCGCGGCCGGAGGTCTTGTCGAACGCGGGTTTCAGCGTCGCCAGTTTTTCAATCGACGAGTCCGG
>JAYTAY010000433.1:0-2771 GCA_043737255.1 Luteimonas sp. | reverse complement strand
TGCCCGCCGCGACATATCGACGTCTGCTTGAGCGCATCGAAGACCTCGAGCTGGCCGAACTGGTGCGTACGCGCGCCAAGGAACGCAGGATCAAAGTGACGCTGGATGAGTTATAGCCTCGCGTTCCTTGAGTCCGCGCTCAAGGAATGGCGCAAGCTCGCGTCGAACATCCGCGAGCAATTCAAGGACAAACTCACCGAACCCCTGAAGCATCCGCATGTCGCGTCCGCGCGTCTGCACGGCATGGCCGACTGCTACAAGATCAAGCTGCGTGCTGCGGGTTATCGTTTGGTCTATCAAGTGGACGACAAGGTGGTGATCGTCACGGTGATCGCAGTCGGCAAGCGCGACAAAGGGCTGGTGTATCTGACAGCCACCAAGCGCACGCGAGAATGAAGCCATGAAGAAGTTGACCAAGGAAATCCCTGAACGCGACGCCAAGCGCGACCCCGGCGCGGAACTCCTGCAGGCGATTCACGAGATCAAGGCAGGCAAGACCGGCCGCGTGTTTTACGTCGCAGTATCCAAGGCCACCGAGTCGCGGCACAAACTAAGCGTGTCACAAGCTGAGTTCGCAGCGGTGATCGGGGTGTCCGTAGGAACCTTGCAGGACGGGAGCAGGGCCGCCGCCAGCCCAGCGGCGCGGCCAATGCATTGCTCAAGGTCGCAACCGCATCACCCAACGTGGTGCGCAAGGCGTTGAAGGCGGCATGACGCCGTAGGCTGGGTTGGCTTCATCAACCCAGCAGATTGAAGTTCAGAGCGCCGGGTTAATGAAGCCAACCCAGCCTACGTGCTGAAGGGTGCTCCCAATCGCAAAGTTGGGACCTTCCTTGACTCGCCGCCGCCCAAGGACGCGCTGAAAATCGTCAGCGGGCGCCAGAACGAAGGAATCGCATTGGGCAAGCGCGAGATCTATGTGCACTAAGGTGACGGCATGGCGGACTCGAAACTCAATATCCCCGCAACCCTTCCGGGCACGGCGCGCAACATCAAGACAGTGACGAAATTGGTCGCGATGGCGGCAGAGTGATGAAAATGCAGCCAGGTTCATCGAATTCATCAGAAACAGAATAGGGCGGAAACAGGCGTCAGAGTGCATTTAAAAAGCGACGGCCAGTTCATCCAACACCCCGCCCGCGCCACAACAGCACTCCGTAAACCACGACCGAAACCACCACGTACGCAGCATCCACCATGGCGCGCCGTTGCGGGTTGTCGCGGCTGCGGGTGACGTCGATCAGGAATTGCCGCAGCAGGAACGTGTACAGCACGTAGTAGAGGAAGGGCACCACGTGCACCTGCCACGGGTAGTCCGTGATCCGCTTGCCGAAGCGTTCGAGGATCCAGCCGATCTGGGCGTAGATACCGACGATGCCGAGGGCGGCGTTGAGCAGCATCCACGACACGGCGTCGCGGCCGAAGATAACAAGGTAGAACACGATGTACACGAAGATGGCGATGCCACCGTGCAGGTACAGGAACGTGAGGTCAGGTGCGTCGGGCATATACGCGATCAGGAATCCCGACAGTCCGAAAATGAGCATGTGCAGGGCGAAGAACGGGTAGATGAACCACATGATCTGTCCCGGGCCGCGCGCCGCGCCATCGGCCGCGGCTGTGTCCGCGCGCGCTTGTTTTACGAAACGGGTGAGGTTCATATCGTGGGACCGGTTGCGGGGTCGTGGTGGGGATGGCGAATGGAAAAACCGCGGATCCAATAAGCGATCAACTCCGTTTGCGGATCAGTCCGGCCACCCCGGCAGTCCGCGTCGACCTCCGTTCCGATCCGGTCAGGGTTTTCACATCAAGCGGGGATCTCGGGCTCGACGAGCTTGGCGAGCAGCATCAAGCATTCCTGCCAGCCCAGATAACAAAACTCGACCGGAATCACGTCCGGCAGGTTCTCCTGCACGACGTACATCTCCGTACCGCACGACACCGCCCGTAAAGTGATGGTGGTCGTCATCTCCCCCGGCAGGTTCGGATCCTCGAACCGGTCGGTGTAGCGGATGCGTTCGCCCGGCACGAGTTCCTGATACGTGCCGCCAAAGCTTTGGCCGTTGCCGGTGGAGAAATTGGTGAAGGTCATCCGGTGACTGCCGCCGACCTTCGCGTCGAGCTGATGGACCTTGCAGGTGTAGCCGTTGGGCGGCAGCCACTTGGCGATGGCATCGGCATCGAGGAAGGCGCGATAGACGCGCTCCGGCGGCGCGCGCAGGACGCGGTGGAGGCTGACGGTGTTGGTGTCCATGTCGATTCCTTTGGAAAGGTGAGGGGCTCTCATCTGGTACGACGAAGCGCAGGCTGATAAATCGACAACGTTCGCTTGCGATCAACGAAAAGTGGGCCGGGTTCATTACCTCGGCGCACACCGCATGTCGTGCGCGGATCCGGAGCTGATCGCCGATCCCACTGAATGGCAGACATGCACGCCTACAACATTCACGGCACAGCGACCATTGCAGGGCCACCGTGGCCGCATGTACCCGAATCGACAACATCTGGATCAGGCGCTGGCGATACTGGGAACGCGATTGCCGGCAATGCTCAGCAGATACTCGAACGATGACGAGTTTGGCGTGGCCTTCGGACGGGCCGCCGCTGTCATCGAGTCCGAAGCTGGAGGCGACCTTGCGTATGCACGTCGCAGCATCGACCGGCTGTTGGCACTGCAGATCATCGCCGGCCGCTGAAACGGCTCGCCGCGTTTTGTCGGCTGGCACGTGTTGATGCAGATGAAGCCTTGACGCAATCCGCAAGTTCGCGCA
>JAYTAY010000432.1:0-6566 GCA_043737255.1 Luteimonas sp. | reverse complement strand
ACCCCGCCAAACCTCAGCAAAAGCACCACCAGCCGCCAGAACCTTTCGTTCAAGCGAGCCGCGCATTCTACATCACATTTCGGGACCGTCAACACCTTTAGCGGAGGTTTTCGAGCGAATTTTTGTTTCCGGCTCATCGGCCGGGAGTCGCGACGCAGGCAGCGTCAGACTGACTTCAACAGCACGCGCGCGAAGTTTCGCTTGCCTACCTGCAAGACACCTTCGAACGGCGGCGCGAACATGCGTGATGCATCCTCGATTACGTCAGCATCAATTTTGACGGCACGCTCCTTCAGCTTGCGATTGCCTTCTGCGTTGCTGCTGGCCAGCCCCGCGGCAACCAGCAAGGCCGGCAATCGCAGGCCTTCGCTGGGCACGACGATTTCGGTCAACGGCAACAAGCTGGTATCGCCTTCGCCACGCACCACCGCATGCCAGCCGGAGACTGCCAGTTCGGCGGCGGTGTCATCGTGGAAGCGTGCCGCCAGCTCGCGCGCCAGCCTCAGCTTGGCATCGCGCGGGTTCAACTCGCCCGATTCTATCTCTGCCTGCATCGACGCGATGTCCGCCGTGCTGGTTTCGAAGCTGAGCAATTCGAACCAGCGCCACATCAGCTCATCCCCAATCTTCATCGTCTTGGAGACGATGTCGATGGCTGGCTCGTTGATGCCGACATAGTTGCCCAGCGACTTGCCCATCTTGGCGACACCGTCGGTGCCTTCCAGCAGGGGCACCGTGATGACGACTTGTGGCGGCTGGCCGTGCTGCTCCTGCATGCCACGGCCCATCAACAAGTTGAATTTCTGGTCGGTGCCGCCGAGTTCGACATCGGACCGCATTGCGACCGAGTCGTAGCCTTGCACCAGCGGATACAGGAATTCATGGATCGCGATCGGCAACTGGCCAGCGTAGCGTTTGGCGAAGTCGTCACGTTCTAACATGCGCGCGACCGTGTGCTGTGCTGCAAGCCGGATCATGTCGGCCGCCGTCATGGCGCCGAACCATTCCGAGTTGAAGCGCACCGTGGTGCGCTCGCGGTCGAGCACCTTGAAAACCTGATCGGAATAGGTCTGCGCGTTGGCCAGCACGTCCTCGCGGGTCAGCGGCTTGCGGGTAACGTTCTTGCCGGTCGGGTCGCCGATCATCCCGGTGAAGTCGCCTATAAGAAAGGAGACTTCGTGGCCCAAGTCCTGGAACTGGCGCATCTTGTTAAGCAGCACGGTATGGCCGATGTGCAAGTCCGGCGCGGTTGGATCGAAACCTGCCTTGATCCGCAATGGTCGGCCCAGCTTGAGCCGGGCGACCAGGTCGTCGAACTTGATGATTTCTTCGGCACCGCGACCAATCAGGTCGAGGGCGGATTGGATGTCCGTCATGGCTGGCGCAGGTTCCGGCTGGGTGATCGAAATAGGCTGCGCAGCATAACGTCAAAGCCCGCTCGACGTTAACTATTCGTTAGGCAAGAATGTCTCGCAAGTCTTTGTCCCGATTGGGATTGACGCCGTTCGTACAGGCTGGTTATGGTACGACGTCGCCCCCGGGGCAACGGCATGGTTTTCACGCTCAAAACGATCCGGTCGTTAGAGACAGAAAGTCATGTGGACTCGGGTCGGACGCGCAAGCGTCACCGTCAATAATCCCAACGGCCAGCCGTATGCCCATGAAGCATCTTGTCGCGCATCCCGTCATTAGAACCCATGGTCATTGGGTACTTGGTGGAATTGTCGCGGTTGCAACTCTTGCCGCCGGATTCGTGGTGCCGAACTGGGCCAACGCCACTCGTCACGATCCACAATCGCTGACCAAGCTCGAAATTGATTTGCCGGAACTGGCGCCGCAACAAGCCGATCCGGCAATTGCCGCACTGGTTGCCGACGCTGGCGACGACTGGCGCATCGTTTCAGTAAAAGCGGGTCAGTCGCTTTCCGACGTGTTCCAGGAACAAGGCTTCGCCGCCAGCGACCTGCAACGCGCACTGGATTCACAAGACGACGCATCGGCACTACGTCGGTTGCGTCCCGGTAATGAATTTGCGTTCGACGTGGGCAGCGACGGTACCCTGCGCGCGATGCGATTTGATCGCGGTGATTCGGCCCGCGTCGTCCTTCACTTCGGTGACAGCGACGTACGCGAGGAAGTCGAGGATCGCGCCGTCGAGCGTCGCGTCCAAGTTGCCCACGGCGTCGTCAACAGCTCGCTGTTCGAGGCCGGCGACCAGGCCGGAATGACTGACGCAATGACGCTGAAGCTTGCCAACGCCTTCGGTTACGACATCGACTTTGCGCAGGACCTGCGCCGCGGAGACAGCTTCAGCGCGATCTACGACACCGTCCATCGCGATGGCGAGCTGCTGCGCAGCGGCGACATCCTGGCCGCGACGTTCATCAATCAAGGCAAGCGCTATACCGCTGTTCGGTACACCAACATCGCCGGCGAAACCTTGTACTACACCGAAGATGGCCGCCCACTTCGCAAGAGCTTCCTGCGCACGCCTGTCGAGTTCACCCGCATCTCGTCGGTTTTCAGTTCCGGCCGCATGCATCCGGTGCTTGGTCGCATGCGCGCCCATCGCGGTGTTGACTATGCTGCGCCGTCAGGCACGCCGATCCGCGCCGCTGGCGCTGGCAAGGTCACGTTTCGTGGCAATCAGCGCGGCTATGGCAACGTAGTCATCATCCAGCACGAAGGCAAGTACACAACCCTATACGGCCACATGTCGCGCTTCGCCAGCCTCAAGGTCGGTCAGAATGTTTCGCAAGGCCAGACCATCGGTTTTGTAGGCATGACCGGGCTCGCCACTGGTCCGCATCTGCACTATGAATTTCGTCTCGGCGGCACCCATCGCGATCCGCTCAAGGTGACTTTGCCACCACCGGAACCGTTGCCCGGGGCCCAGCTCGCCCAGTTCCGCAAGACGACATCGCCGATGCTGGCAAAGCTCAACTTCGTTAATGCCACGCGACTGGCTTCGGCCGATACGCAGCGCGGCGCCGCTCGCAGCCCGCGTGGCGGCTGAAGAGCGCTTCCTCGGTCTGATCTCGGGTACCAGCGCCGACGGGGTCGATATTGCGCTGGTTGATTTCGATCCAAACCCGCGCATTTTTGCGGCTGCGACTTACCCCTATCTCGAATCCTTGCGTGATCGAATCCTCGGTCTCGCCCGCAATGCGCCCAGCGTCCCGCTCGATGAATTGGGCACACTGGATGTCGCCATCGCTCGTCATTTCGCCGAGAGTGCTAATACCTTGCTTGCCGAGGCTGGCGTTGACTCCGCTTCGATAGCCGCACTCGGTTCGCATGGCCAGACCGTGCGCCACCAGCCGCTCGGCGCGTTTCCCTTCACGATGCAGCTAGGTGATCCGTCGGTGATTGCCGAGTTGACCGGCATCACCACGATAGCCGATTTCCGTCGCGCCGACGTTGCCGCGGGTGGACAAGGCGCTCCGCTTGCGCCGGCGTTCCACAAGGCCGCGTTGGCGCGCGGAAACCGACGCGCGCTACTCAACTTGGGTGGCATCGCGAATGTCACCATATTTGATGGCGAAGGCAACGTTCTCGGCTTCGATACCGGACCTGCCAATTGTTTGATGGACGCCTGGGCGATGCGCCATCTCGGCAAGGCGCGCGACGATGGCGGCGCATGGGCCGCACAAGGCAGCGTGAATCAGGCTTTGCTGTCGCGTCTGTTGGAAGATTCCTACTTTGCCTTGCCCGCACCCAAAAGCACCGGACGCGAACAATTCAATCTCGATTGGCTGGAGCCGCGTTTGATCGACGGCGTCAGCACTGTTGATGTGCAGGCAACGTTGCTGGCATTGAGCGTCAAGACGATCGCTGCGGCGGTCCGCGACAACGGACCTGCGGTGGATGAAGTGCTCGGCTGCGGCGGCGGTGTTCACAACGGCGCACTAATGAAGGCGCTAGCTGACGCGTTGGTGCCGATCAGGGTTGGCAGCACTGCCGACATCGGCATTGATCCGGACTTCGTCGAAGCGGCGACGTTTGCATGGCTCGCCCGCGAGCGACTGCACGGGCGTGCGGGCAATATGCCCAGCGTCACCGGCGCACGTGGACCGCGCTTGCTCGGCGCGATTTTCGCCGCGCCGCTGCGTTCGTAGGGAAGCGCAGCTGCATCATTGCCAGCGTGTTTGCGAGGCACTGATCGCATAGCTGTGCCGCCCATGATCGAAAGCTGCCAAGCGCCGCGCGGGCCGCTTTGCTTCTCGCGTGAACACGCCATGTTCGAGCCGGTTGACCATCGGACTTGCGGGGCCCCGCCGTGGCCGGAGCGATGCGGAGAGGTACGGTCTGGGGCACGTCCAGCGCTTCCACGGTCAGGGGGGAGGCTCGGAATTCGCCAAGATGGCTGGCGTCACCTTCCGCTTGCGCACCGCCAGCAGCAGGCATAGCACGAACGCCGGGATGCCGATCAGCGCGGTGCCGACGAAGAACAGCGAATAGGCATCCAGCAGGCTGCGGCCAACTTCCAGCTTTTCGACCGCCACCCCCGAAAAGCCCTTCAGCGCCTTGCCCAGCAACGCATAGAACGAGCTCAGCAACGCGTACTGGGTGGCGGTGTAGCCGATGCTGGTGAGACTGGACATGTAGGCGACCAGCGCAGTGCCGGCGAAGCCCGTGCTGAAGTTGTCGATGACCATCGCCGCAGTGAACACGCCGGTGTCGGCGCCGTGAAGCGCAAGGTAGGCGAACGCGAGGTTGGAGCCGGGGCCGACGATCGCGCCAGCCAGCAGCGTGGCGACAAAGCCGAAGCGCAGTGCGAACAGGCCGGCGAACGCGATGCCGGTGATCGAGGCAAACAGGCCGAACGAGCCGCGCACTGCACCGACGGTTTCCTTTTCGATGCCCAGGTCGGCGTAGAACGGGTTCGCCATCGGCCCCATCACGAAGTCGGGCAGCCGATACAGGCTGATCATGGCCAGCATCAGCAGCGCCCAGCTGCCGTGCTGCTTGAAGAACGCGATGAACGGCCCGGCGATCGCGTCGTACAGGCCCTGTGCTGTCAGCATCGAGCCGTGCGCGGTGGCCGCGCGCAACGATGCCGCGGGCTCGCGCGCCAAGCCGGTCGCAACAAGTCCGACCACCATCGCCACCGCCATCATCTGATACGACACCGACCAGCCGACATACGCGGCGAGGATCAGGATCAGCGCATCAGTGACCAGCAGCGCGCCGCGGTAGCCGAGCTGGTAGCCGGCGCTGAGGACCGCCAGCTCCTCGCCGCTGTCCGCGCTTTCGATCCGCCAAGCGTCGATGACGATGTCCTGGGTCGCCGACGCGAATGCCGCGACCAGCGCCAGCAGCGCGAACGCGACCAGCCCGCCCTCGGGCTTGAGGATCGCCATCGCGAACAGCGCCGCGATCACGGAGATCTGCGCAAGCGCCATCCAGCCGCGGCGGCGGCCGATCCAGCGACCGAAGATCGGCGCGTCGACCTTGTCGATCACCGGCGCCCACAGGAATTTCAGCGAATAGGCCAGCCCGACCCACGACAGGAACCCGATCGCCGACAGTTCGACGCCACCCTCGCGCAGCCAGAACCCCATGGTGTTGCCGACCAGCATGAACGGCAGGCCGGACGCGAAGCCCAGCAACACCATCACCGCGACCTTGGGCTGTCTCAGCCGGCGCAGAACGTCGCGCCAGCCGGGACGCGCTGGCTTGGCGGAAGCGGGATTGACATCAGAGCGCATAGTCCACCGCAATCGGCGCGTGGTCGGAAAACCGTGGGCTGGCCGTGATCTCGCAAGCGCGCAACTTGTCGCGCAATGACGGCGTCACGATTTGGTAGTCGATGCGCCATCCCACATTGTTGGCCCGGGCCTGCCCGCGATTGGACCACCAGCTGTATTCGACCGCCTCGGGTTTGATCGCACGAAAGGTGTCGACCCAGCCGCGCTTGAGCAGCAAGTCGTCGAGCCATGCGCGCTCCTCGGGCAGGCAACCGGAGTTCTTCTGGTTCGACTGCCAGTTCTTGATGTCGTTCCTGGTATGCACGATGTTCCAGTCACCGCAGAGCACATAGTCGCGCCCGCTCTTGCGCCACTTGTCGAAGATCGGCATCAGCTTGGCCATCGCATCGAATTTGAACTGCTGGCGCAGCTCGCCCGATGAGCCGGACGGGATGTAGAACGACACCACGCTGAGATTGCCGAAGCGCGCTTCGATGTAGCGGCCCTCGTTATCGAACGGCTTCCAGCCCAATTTGGTTTTCACTTCGTCCGGTGCAATCCGCGAATAGATCGCGACGCCGCTGTAACCCTTCTTCGTGCTCGCATCCTTGAACCATCGTTGGTATCCGGCGGGAGAAAACATGTCGGCGCCAAGCTGGTCTTCCTGCGCCTTGGTTTCCTGCACGCACAGCACGTCGGCATCCTGCGCAGCGAACCACTCGAAGAAGCCCTTGCTGGCCGCCGAGCGGATGCCGTTGGCGTTGAAGCTGATGATGCGCATGCAGGTTTTCCGTTCGAATATTGCGAGGCTCGATGATACCGGCTGCTGATTGCGCAGCCAGCCTGCGTGCGAAGTTGGCGGCATCGTTCCGCTAA
>JAYTAY010000431.1:0-6569 GCA_043737255.1 Luteimonas sp. | reverse complement strand
AGCCCGCGCTGGCGCGCGCACTTCGCCAACGCCCCCAAGCAGATGGCCGCCAAGAGCGACGATGTGATGCCGCTGTTCGGCTACGTCGTCGATGCGCTACGCGACGCGCACTTGCCGACCGAGTTTGCGCTGATCCCGTTTGTCGAAAGCGGCTACAAACCCGGCGCACGCAGCGCCAGCGGCCCGGCGGGATTGTGGCAATTCATCGGTGTGACCGCGCGCAACCACCAGATCCCGATCCGCGCCGGGTACGACGGCCGCTTGTCGCCGGTCGATTCGACCAAGGCCGCGGTGCGCTACCTCAAGACCCTGCACGGCATGTTCGCCGGCGACTGGCGGCTGGCGGTAATGGCGTACAACGCGGGCGAATACCGCGTGCTGCAATCGCTGCGTCGCAGTGGCCAGAACGCGCGCAATGCGCAGCCGGACAAACTCGTCGGCTTGTCCGGGATCACCCAGGCGTACGTGCACAAATTGCGGGCGTTGTCCTGCCTGATCGAGCAGGCCGAGGATCGCGACGACTGGATACGCGCCATCGACCGCCCGGTGCCGCTGCTCAGCGCCGAAGTCCTGCTGCCCAATGTCACGCAGCTGGACGCCTGGGCTGCGCAACGCGGCATCGATGCGGTGCAGCTCAAACGCATGAACCCCGCCTTCGCCAACGGCCGCGTGCAGCGCGGTGATCGGGCGTTGCGGGTGCTGGCACCGCTGCCAGCCGCCACACCCGCAACACCCGCAAACGTCGATGCACAGATCGCGGTCGCCGCCATCCTCAGCCCGCCTGACGTGAAGCTGACGCGGGCAAATGTTGCAGCGATTCCCGCTGATGCAGACGTTGCGCGCACGCATACGGTCAAACGCGGGGAGTCGGCATCGACCATCGCGCTCCAGTACAAACTTGCCACCGGCGACTTGCTGCGTCGTAACGGACTCACCGTGCAGAGCACGCTCAAACCCGGCATGACCCTCAAACTCGACGGCGAGTAGCCGCGGCGGGCACACTTGCGCCTTCCACCGCAACCGCAAGGCAATGACATGGGTTTTTTGCAAGGCAAGCGCGCGCTGATCACCGGCATCGCCAGCCAGCGCTCCATCGCCAACGGTATCGCCGAGGCGATGCGCCGCGAAGGCGCGGAACTGGCGTTCACCTATCAGAACGAGAAACTGAAATCACGGGTCGAAGCCGCAGCCGCCGAATACGGTTCCAGCATCGTGATCCCGCTCGACGTCGCCGACGATGCGCAGATCGATGCCTGTTTTGCCGAGCTTGGCAAGCACTGGGACGGCTTCGACATCCTCGTCCATTCGATTGGCTACGCGCCGCGTGAGGCGATCGAAGGTGGCTATCTGGATAACCTGACGCGTGAGAACTTCCGCATTGCACACGACATCTCGGTGTATTCGTTGTCGGCGATGGCCAAAGTGGCGCGGCCAATGATGCAGGGTCGTAACGCCAGCATCCTGACACTGACCTATCTTGGCGCCGAGCGCGCACTGGTCAACTACAACGTGATGGGTGTGGCGAAAGCTGCGCTTGAAGCCAGCGTCCGTTATCTGGCAATGAACCTTGGCCCGGAAGGCATCCGCGTCAATGCGGTGTCGGCAGGCCCGGTCAAGACGCTGGCCGCGGCGGGGATTGCCAACTTCCGCAAGATGCTGGGCCATGTCGAGACTTACGCGCCGCTGCGGCGCAACGTCACCATTGAGGATGTGGGCAACGTCGCCGCGTTCCTGTGTTCGGATCTGGCCGCGGGTGTCACCGGCGAAGTGACGTATGTCGATTCCGGTTACAACATTCTCGGAATGACCGGCATCGAATAGGTGTTGCAATAAAACGCCCGGCATCGCCGGGCTTTTTTCATCGCAATGCCACCGTGGCTTAGAGGCGGTCTTCCGCCACCGTCGTCTTCATCTGCTTGCGCAGTGCCGAGACGTAGCTCTCGGCAGCGTCCTGTCCACTGAACTGCATGAACTGCTGCCGCAGCATCGTCCGCTGCTCTGCTGGCATGCTGGCCGAATCACCGGGTTGCACTTTGCTGATGGCAAAGATGACATAGCTGCCATCGTCGAGCTTCACTTTGCCCGTGGACACCTTGCCTGCTGCCGGGCGCGGGACGCTGAAAAACGCTTCGTTGGCTTGCTGGCTCGGCACCGGTGAACCACGCGGAATGTTCGGCACGTTGCTGACGGCCAACTGCTGTGACGTGGCAACGGCCTGCAGTGTCTCGCCTTTGCCCAAGCGCGCCAGCAATGCATCAGCAGCCGCTTGGGCTGCCTTGTCACGCCGACCACCGCGGACGGCTGCAACCACGCGCTCACTGACTTCGGCAAGGGTTAGCGCACGCGCGGGTTGATGCTGCTTCACCCGGATCAACACGGTGTGGCTGGGCGCGATCTCAATTGGATCGCTGACAGTGCCGTCCTGGATCAGGGTGTCTGAAAAGGCAGCACGCTGCACGGCTGGGTTTGCAAGGATGCCGCTGCCACCACCGCGCGGGAACGGCCCGGCGTTCTGCACCTGCAGATTGAGTTCCTGCGCCGCGGCAATCAACGAGTTTGGATTCTTGTAGACCAGATCGACCAGGCGACCGGCCAGATCATTGAACGCACGCTCGCGGTCGGCTTCGCCCGACTCACGCAACATTTGCTCGCGGGCCTGCTCAAAGGTCATCGGCTGCCCGGCCTTGAGCTCGCGCACCTGGATCACGTGATAGCCGAAGTCGGTCTTGACCGGGCCGGTGGTTTCACCAGGTTGCATCGAAAACAAAGCATCTTCAAAGGGCTTGCCCAGACTGCCATCGCGCGAAATCCAGCCCAGGTCACCACCACTGGCCTTGGAGCCGGTGTCGTCGGAATTGACGCGAGCCAGCGCCGCGAAATCAGCCCCAGCCTGCTTGACCTGCGCGATCAGTCGCGTGGCCTTCTGTTCTGCCGCTTTCAGCGCAGCCGCGTCGGCCCTTGGATCAACCTTGATCAGGATATGCGAGGCCAGACGCTGCTCGCCTTCTACAAATTGCGCCTTGTCCTTTTCGTAACGAGCCAGCAATTCGGCCTCGTCGACGGCGCCGCCCGGCAAGTTCGCTGCGCTAAGCTCGATGTATTCGATCGAAACCGATTCGGGCGCGCGGTATTCGCTGATATGGGTCTTGTACCAACGCTGGATCTCCTCGGCGCTGACTGCACCCACATCCGTCGCCGAAGGCGGCAGCAAAGTGAATGCCACGTCGCGTTGTTCGCCGAGCATGGCGAGCAAGCGATCCAGCTCGCTTTTGGTCACGAACGAGGATTCAGCGATGCGTCCGGCCAGGATGGACTGCTGCAGGCTGTCGCGGACCATCTGCTGGAATTGAACCGGCGTGCGCGCAGGGACCAACGACCCAAGCGACAACTGATATCGCTGCGGATCGAACTTGCCGTCGACCTGGAACTCGGGCAAGCCTTGGATCGTTTCGATCACCGCGGCATCGCCAATCGCGATGCCGTTGCGATCGGCAGCCATGCGCATCACTCGTTCATCGATCATCTGGTCGAGGATGCGGCGTTTGTTGTCGACGCTCTCGAAGGCCTTGTTGTCGAACGCCGCGCCTTCGGCTGTGCGTTGCTGCTGGCGCGATTGTTCGAGGCGTTCGCGGAAATCATCCGAACTGATCTCCTGAGTGTCCCAGGCCATGGAGGCCGGCCACCAGGACGGCGCCGATGTCCACCACGTCGGCGGCGCCTGGATGCGCGCCGCATATGTATCGACGCGCTGGACGATGTACTGGTCCAGGCCGAACAGTGCAAACGGGACAATCAGCACGGCAACGATGGCCATGGCCAGCCAGCCGGAGGATTTTTCGCGGAGTTTCTGCAGCATCGTCGGGGCGCGTTGGTGTGAAGCCGCGCAGTCTACCGCGCTTCGTGGAGCCACGATGATTTGAGGAGAGCGGCAATGTACGCGCGCTCGCGTCGTTGCTGACCAGTCCGGTCAAGCGAGACCACAAGTCAAAAAAAAGGAACGCCTTGCGGCGTTCCCTTGAAAACTGGCGGAGTGGACGGGACTCGAACCCGCGACCTCCGGCGTGACAGGCCAGCATTCTAACCAACTGAACTACCACTCCGCGTTTTTGAACTCGTGTCGTTTTTAAAACTGTGTCGTCGACCTTTGGTGGGTGCTGAGGGTTTCGAACCCCCGACCCTCTCCGTGTAAGGGAGACGCTCTACCGCTGAGCTAAGCACCCGGGTGCTTTTTCGGCAGATGCCTAGGCCTCTGCTGCGGGCCAATTAGTTTACGGCATCCTTCAGGGCCTTGCCAGCTTTGAAGGCAGGATTCTTGGATGCATTGATCGTGATCGCATCACCGGTCTTAGGATTGCGGCCGGTGCGTGCAGCGCGCGCGCGCACTTGGAAAGTACCGAAGCCGACAAGCGTGACGGTGTCGCCCTTCTTCAGCGCGCCAGTGATGACCGAAACCAACGCATCGACTGCACGGCCGGCATCGGCCTTCGACAATTCGGCGGAATCTGCAAGCGCTTCGATCAATTCGGATTTGTTCATTCTTTTTGACTCCGTGTGCGGGCCATGGGCCGCTGGATGTGATAACCGGCTTGTTTCTCGAGGACGCGCCGCGAGATGACCCGATCGACTTTCCGCTCATGCCAACGCGTGATGCGGCATCGCGGCTGCCGTCGTTATACCAGCGGCACTACATGCACGCAACCGGAAAGCCAAGTCTGGCGCGGCTTTCCACGGTTTTCATGCAGTCCAAAAGAAGCGATTCAGTGCTTGACGTCGAGCTTGGCAGGTGCTTGTTCCGGTTCAACAACGGGCATCGTGGAAACCGCTGCAAGCACGGCTGAAGGGGTTACGGGACGCTCCAGCGCGATGTCCAGCACTTCGTCTATCCACTTCGCCGGAATGATCTTCATCCCTTGCGTGACGTTTTTCGGAATGTCGACGAGATCCTTCCTGTTTTCCTCTGGGATGATCACCGTGGTGATGCCGCCGCGGATGGCCGCCAGCAATTTTTCCTTCAATCCGCCGATGGGTAACACGCGGCCACGCAACGTGATCTCGCCCGTCATCGCAACGTCGGCACGCACGGGAATCTTGGTCAGTGTGGAGACCAACGCAGTCGCCATCGCAATGCCTGCACTCGGACCGTCCTTTGGCGTGGCACCTTCGGGTACGTGCAAATGCACGTCCTGTTTCTGCATGAAGTCCAGTTCGATGCCTAGGCGCTCGGTACGCGCCCGCACCACCGACAACGCTGCCGAAGCCGATTCCTTCATGACATCGCCGAGTTGCCCGGTGAGGATCAGTTGACCCTTGCCCGGCACCAGTGTCGATTCGATCTGCAACAGGTCGCCGCCTGCTTCCGTCCACGCCAGGCCCGTGACCAAGCCGATCTCGTTTTCAGCCTCGGCGCGTCCGTAATCAAAGCGCTGCACGCCGAGGTATTTATCAAGGTTCTTGGCGTTGACGTTGACCACCTTGGCCTTCTTCACCTGCGGGCCTGCAAGCGCGATTTCCTTGACCACTTTGCGGCTGATCTTGGCGATCTCGCGCTCCAGGTTGCGCACGCCGGCTTCGCGCGTGTAGTAACGGATGATGTCACGGACCGCGGATTCGGCAATGTTCAACTCGCCCTCCTTGAGCCCATTCGCCTTGAGCTGCTTGGGCAACAGATAGCGCATGCCGATGTTGAGCTTCTCTTCCTCGGTGTAGCCGGGAATACGGATCACTTCCATGCGGTCGAGTAAGGGGCCTGGGATGTTCAGCGAATTGGCGGTCGCCACGAACATCACTTCGCTCAAATCCAGATCGACTTCGAGGTAGTGGTCGTTGAAGGCATTGTTCTGCTCCGGATCCAGTACTTCGAGCAAGGCCGAAGACGGATCGCCACGGAAATCCATTGACATCTTGTCGATCTCATCAAGCATGAAAAGCGGGTTCTTGGTGCCGGTCTTGTTGAGGTTCTGCACGATCCGGCCCGGCATCGAGCCGACGTAGGTGCGGCGATGGCCGCGGATTTCCGCTTCGTCACGCACGCCTCCCAGTGACATGCGCACGAACTTGCGATTGGTGGCCTTCGCGATCGATTGGCCCAACGAGGTCTTGCCTACGCCAGGCGGACCGACCAGGCACAAGATCGCGCCCTTCATCTGTTTCACGCGCGTCTGCACGGCGAGGTATTCGAGGATGCGCTCCTTGACCTTCTCCAGCCCGTAGTGATCGGCATCAAGCACGTCCTGCGCGCCCTTCAAGTCCTTGCGCACCTTGCTGCGCTTCTTCCAAGGCACGCCCAACAGCCAGTCAAGGTAGTTGCGCACGACGGCTGCTTCGGCCGACATCGGCGACATCTGCTTGAGTTTCCCGAATTCCGCCTTGGCTTTGGCTTCGACCGGCTTGGGCATCCCCGCCTCGGCGATCTTGCGCGCGAGTTCGTCGATGTCGTTGGGCGCATCGTCGATCTCGCCCAGCTCTTTCTGGATCGCCTTCATCTGTTCGTTGAGGTAGTACTCGCGCTGGCTTTTTTCCATCTGCGACTTGACGCGGCCACGAATGCGTTTTTCGAGTTGCTGCACATC
>JAYTAY010000430.1:0-2799 GCA_043737255.1 Luteimonas sp. | reverse complement strand
CCTTGGTGCGTTCCCAGTCCGCCTTCAGCTCGGACTGCGAGTCGTCGAAGCTGCGGCCGGCGTACCTGTCACGATTCTCATAGCCCATGCGATAGGCGGGTGAGTAATCGTCGTAGGTGTAATCCTTGTTGTAATACGGCTCGCTCGTGTGGCTGCTGCGCCAGTACGCATCTTCTGCAGTCGGGTTGACGGCTTCACCCGCCGCCTTGCCAGCCAGGCCGCCGACTACTGCGCCAATGGCGCCACCGACGACGGTGCCAACCGGTCCAGCAACAGAACCAATCGCCGCGCCGGCCAAGGCACCGCCGGTGCCACCCAAGCCAGTACCAACCGGATGCGCGCCGGGCGCGCCGCTGATCGGATCCTTGTTCATGTCACGATTTTCGTTGTTACCCATGTCGTCAGCTCCTGAAATGTTGTCGGCACCGTGCCGAGCTGAAAGCGTGAACGTCAGCGCGTAAACAAAATGTGTGTGTGGCGAGATGGTTCCGTGAACAATTCAAATCTACGGCTCGTGTGCTGATGGCGCTTTCAGTTGGCGCCACGCCTGGCCAAGCACGCGCCACGCCGATCGCAGGAACATCAGCAGAAGCGCTGCAGCGATGACCAGATCGGGCCACGCGGCATCGAACCACCACACGCCCGCCGCCGCGAACAGTACGGCAACCCCTTCGCCGACATCGTTGCGCGAGCACTCCCACGCCGAACTCATGTTGACGTCGCCACTGCGGTACGGGTTGAGCAGGCGCAGGCAGACGAGGTTTGCCGCAAGGTTGAGCACGGCCGCAATCCCGATCGTCTCGAACAGGGGCACAGCCGGATGCGTCAGTTGCCAAGCGATCTGGATGGCGACGGCGATGGCGGCGATCAGGATCAATGCGCCCTTGAACAACGCCACGCGCGCCTTGGCATGGCCGCTGGCGCCGACCACGGCCAGACTCAGCGCATACGTCAACGCGTCGCCGAAATTGTCGAGTCCGCCGGACAGCAACGACGACGAACCGCTGTGCAGCGCCGCCGCGACCATCATCAGGAACGTCGCCGCATTGATGACCAGCACGATGATCAGCACGCGCCGTTGCCGCGCTTCGAGCGCACGGACATCGATGATTCTTCCGCAGCAGGAATCAGCCATTAGGATTTCAGTGTAAGCGTGACGGACACAGGTCGGAATCGGCGCAGTCGCTTCCGCCGAATGCGGTGTAGCAGCCATCCGATTCGAGCATCCGAAAATGCGCCGAGATCGGCGCGACATGTGGCGGGACCCGCTGCGCGAAGTGCTTCTCAGCAGCGAAGCTGCCCATTCCACCCTACGGAGTTTGCCCTTGTTCGCGTACGGTTTCCTCGGCCACCGTGCCCAGGCTCTCGGGGATCGCCTCGAGCCGGTCCTGCGGGATGTGCTCTCCACTTTCATCGGAGACGCCGTAGGTGCCCTCCTCGATTTTCTGCAGCGCGCGATCGATCGCGACCAGCCGGTGCCTGTTCCTCACGAATAATGCCGCGTCGTTGTCCTGCAACGTCGTCTTCTGCGCGTCGTCGCCAGAATTCTGCGATTCGTTGAGGGAGTCCTCCTGCAATTCGGTCTCCTCGCTGACTGCCGCGCGCCCGGTCGCCATCAACTCGTCACGCATCGCCGTGAGGCGCTCGCGTTGCTTGGCGATGAAGGCGGAAGTGAGTTCTGTTTTTTGTACGCTCATGTGGCTTCGTTTTGAATCAGGCGATGGCGTCAGCCTATGACCGACGTCGTGAGCTGGACATGAGGAATTCACAACCCGTGACACCGCATTCGTGGCACGGATGCGCAGCGAAGGATGCGCGGTGCGCAGTTCAGCGTGGCGCGCCCATGGCGCGCGCTGCCAGATGCCACCTGAACGAAGACACCATCACCTTGGTTTGTCATTGCCTGCAGCAGGCTTTCCCGATGAGCATGACCCCAAGTACGCATTCTGACGAAGACGACCTGCAAGCCCGGGTCGATTGGCTCACCGCCGAGCTCGCCAATGCGCGCGAGGAATTTCGGGAGATCGAGCAATCCAACGAACGCAACCTCAGCGCGCTGTGCGCGATCGCCGAGGGCATCGCCATCGTCGACAACTCCGGCCGCATCACCTGCCTCAATCTCGTGGCCTCGCACCTGACGGGATGGAAGGAGCATGCGTCGCTGGGACGCACGCTGTCGAACGTCGTCAAGTTCACCGACAACCAGGGTCGTTCGCTGGACGTGTTGTCGGAAGGCTTCTCCAGCGATCACGATGAGATCGTGTCGCTGGTGCGCCGGGATGGCCACGTCATCCTGGTCGACGGCACGGTGGCGCAGGTGCACGACCGCGACAAGCAGGCCATCGGCGCCGTGATCACATTCCGCAACGTCACGGCCTCGACGCGGCTGACGCGCGAACTGACCTTCCACGCCAACCACGATTCGCTGACCGGGCTGCACAACCGCCGCGCGTTCAAGGCCCAGCTGCAACGTGCGATCACGCATGCGGCCGAGTTCGGTTGTGGCAATACCCTGCTGTACGTCGACCTGGACCAGTTCAAGGCGGTCAACGACCGCGGCGGTCATGCGGCCGGCGACGAACTTCTCCGCCAGCTCGCGGTGCTGTTGCGCAGGGAGTTGCGCGGACACGACACGGTCGCGCGGCTGGGCGGCGACGAGTTCGCGGTGTTGCTGGAGAACTGCACGCCGGAGCATGCCGCGACCGTCGCCGAGAAGATCCGTGCCGCGATCGTCAATTTTTCGTTTGCATGGCATGACCGTGCGTACGCACTTGGTGCGAGCATCGGCCAGATCGACTT
>JAYTAY010000429.1:0-6610 GCA_043737255.1 Luteimonas sp. | reverse complement strand
TCGGGCTGTTCGCCATGCTGCAGGCGTTATGGCAGCACCTGCAATCGGACTATCCCGCGCCGGTGTTCGATGCCTTCCTTGCCGGATCAATGGCGGCGGCTGCTACTGCGCTGGGCGCACTGCCGGTGCTGTTCTCGCAGCGCCTGTCCGATCGCGTGCAGGACAGCTTGTTCGGCTTTGGCGCCGGGGTGATGCTGGCGGCGTCCTCGTTCTCGTTGATCATCCCGGCGCTGGCGGCTGCGAAGGGGCAGGGTGCAAGTGCATGGACGGCAGGGGCGATTGTCGGCAGCGGCATCCTGTTGGGCGCGGCGATGCTGTTGTTGATGGAACGTTATGTGCCGCATGAACATTTCATCAAGGGCGTCGAAGGCCAGGCGGCACGCGCCTTGCGGCGCACGTGGTTGTTCGTCTTCGCCATCGTGCTGCACAACCTGCCGGAAGGTCTCGCGATCGGCGTGGCCTACGCCGGCACCGATCCGTTACACGCAGGCGCGCTGGCGACAGGCATCGCGATCCAGGATGTTCCGGAAGGATTGGTGGTGGCGGCTGCACTCGCCACCGTCGGCTACAAGCGCAGCACAGCGGTATTGATCGGCATGGCATCGGGACTGATCGAACCGGTCGGCGCGGTCGCCGGTGCGATCGTCATCGGTTTGTCGGCCAGCTTGCTGCCCTGGGGATTGGCGTTTGCGGCGGGCGCGATGTTGTTCGTCATCAGTCACGAGATCATTCCCGAATCGCATCGCAAGGGACACGAGGCGTTCGCGACTGGCGGGCTGATCCTCGGCTTCGTATTGATGATGTTGCTGGATACGGCGCTGGGTTGAAGATGGCGTTCGGATTAGATCGCGCGATCCTCGCATCACGATCGCGGGCAAACGCTTGTCATCATCGGGCCCGGCCTCTAGGCTGGTCGCCTGGACGAACGTGCTGGATCAATGGAGAGGGGAGAGCAAGGATGGCGATACGTGTGTTCCTGGTCGACGACCATGCGCTGGTGCGCACCGGCATGAAGATGATCCTCGGCAACGAAGTCGACATCGAAGTCGTTGGCGAAGCTGACAGCGGTGAAAACGCACTGCCATTGATCCGCAAACTGAAACCCGACGTGCTGCTGTGCGACCTGCATCTGCCCGGCGTCAGCGGCCTGGAAGTAACCGAACGCGTGGTCAAGGGCGACTACGGCACGCGCGTCATAGTGGTCTCCGTGCTGGAAGACGGACCGATGCCCAAACGCCTGCTACAGGCGGGTGCGTCGGGTTACGTGGGCAAGGGCGGTGATGCATCCGAATTGCTCCGCGCCGTGCGCGATGTTGCACGCGGTAAACGTTATCTCGCCAGCAACATTGCGCAGAACCTTGCGCTATCGGGTATCAAGGGCGGTGATTCGCCGTTCGATGCGTTATCGCCACGCGAGATGGAAATCTCGTTGCTGCTCACGCAAGGTTTGCGGCAGGAAGATATCGCCCGGCGTTTGAGCCTCAGCGCAAAAACCGTGAACACGCACAAGACGCGTTTGTTCGAAAAGCTCGGTATCCGGGATGCCATCGCATTGGCGCGCCTGGCCGGGCAATACGGATTGAGCGATCCCGCACACGCGATGTGACGTTTGCATCTCCGCCACTCCGGCTGGAGTGGCGAATTCGGTAGCGGCGGGCATGTCGTAGCCCGGGTGGAGCGAAGCGATACCCGGGGTTTTCGGCGAAATCGAGAAAGAGCCCCGGGTATCGCTTCGCTCCACCCGGGCTACGGTCTACTTTGCCTACGCCTGTCAGGCGTTGTGTTCGTTGCCGGGATGCAGGTTGTCGTTTGCCGCGTCATCTTGCGTCGATACGATCTGCGCGGCAGCGTCGGCCGGCGTTTCGCTGATCGGTGCAGCGACCTCATCGAACAAACCCGGCGTGCGAGTCGCGGCTTCCACGCTGGACGGTGCATCCTCATCACTGGATGAGCCGAAGTCGTCCGGCGCCATGTCGCCTAACGCCAGGCTGTCTGTTGCGGCTGTCGGCACATTGGCCGGCATGCCCGGGTTTGGCTCGCGCTGCGGCGGTTGCGCAAGTTGCGTCCTGATCACGGGGCGATAAGCCGATTCCGCAAGCGACACTGCGATTGCCGCTGACAACGGCAACGACTGGATGATCTCGCCTTGCGACGCCGCCGATGAACGTGCGGTGCTGCGCGGTTTTGGCGTGTCTGCCGCAGGCCGTTGTGGCGCTTCAGCCTCGACGGCTGCCACATGGTTTCGGTCGTCATCGACACTTTCGACAGCAATGTTCTGGTCGCGAGCAGGCTGGACGGGAATCTCCTGATCACGGACATCGTCGACGATGCGTTGGGCCGCAACGGCGGCTTCCATCGCTGGCGCAGGCTGGTCCGGCATGGCAGGTGCCTCATCGTGCCGAGCGGCGATCGGCGCAACCGCGACCGGGTCCGCCTCGGCAATGGCATTCATTGTCGGAGCTACGGATGCGGAAGGCTGCGTCAGCGCAGGTGTCGCGTGATTGGCCGCCGCAACGCTCGTTACCGGTACCGTGGAGACTGGCGCAACAGGCAGCGTCGGGATCGCCGATTTTGCAGAAGGCGCAGGCGCTTCTTCATCGTCGAAATCGAACTCAGGTTGCGAACGCTGCGCCACGACCACGTCGCCGTCGTGTGCTTCGTCCTGCGCCATCGATTCACCATCGGCGCCGTCGGCACCACCACGACGGCGACGGCGACCGCCGCGACGACCGCGACGACGGCGTGCGCCTTCCGCGGTGGCTTCATCACTCCCGGCGACAGCATCAGCCGCCATTTCTGCGGGCGACCCCGTGTCGACTGCAGACTTCACCTGATGGGTCGCATCAAGCGGCGTGCCGACACCAAGGTTTGGCATTTCCATATCAACATCGACTGCTGGCGCAACGAGTTGCGGTTGACCCGCTTCGAGAACCTGCTCGTTGTTCGCCGCTTCCCCGCGAGGCGCAGGCGCAGCCCCGTCTTGCCGCTTTGGCTGTTGTTGCCGTGGCGGCCTGGGCGCGTTCTGCTGTTGCGGTTGTGCCTGCTTGGCCTGCTGCTTTGCGGGTTGCGGTTGCTGCGCCGGTTGCTGCTGGCCTTGTTGCGTGGCCTGCGACTGGTTGCGACGTGGCTCATCACGACGGCCGCTATCACGCGGCTGCCTGCCGCCGGGACGCTGGTCGCGACGTGGCGCGTTGCGATCGTTGCGGCCGCGCATCTCCTGCGGACGCGCGGGCGGCGCGGGCGCTGGTGTTTCAGAGGACTGGTCGGTGCCGAAGATCGACATGATCCTGGCGAATAAACCGGCCCTCGGTTTGGCTGCGACGATCACCGACGCAACCGGCGCCGGCATTTCCGCTTCCCGTTCTTCGCGCGGCTCGCGCAACGGCGCCGGCTGTGCCGGCCTGACATTCGTCACCGCGGGCAGGTCGGGAATATTAAGGTGCGACTTGGTCAAGGCATGCGTCGGCAGCTTGCGCGGCGTACCACGCTGGTAGCTGGGCTTTGCGATTTCTTCGCCCATCTCGTTCTCGCGCACGCGTGTCACTTCGTAATGCGGCGTCTCGAGTTGCTCGTCAGCGACGATCACGATCGGTGCATCGTGGCGTTGCTCGATCTCGCTCAGGGCACGACGTTTTTCGTTGAGCAGGTAATTGGCGATCTCGACCGGCACCTGCACCAGCACCTGGCCGGTGTTTTCCTTCATCGCATGTTCTTCCGCGACGCGGATGATCGACAACGACAGCGACTCGACGCTGCGCATCCGGCCGTGGCCGTCGCAACGCGGGCAGACCAACTGGCTGGACTCGCCCAATGACGGGCGCAACCGCTGCCGTGACAATTCGAGCAGTCCAAACCGCGAAATGCGCCCGATCTGTACGCGAGCACGGTCGAACTTCAACGCGTTCTGCAACCGATTCTCGACTTCGCGCTGGTGTTTGCTCGATGACATGTCGATGAAATCGATAACCACCAGGCCGCCGAGATCGCGCAGGCGCATCTGCCGCGCCACTTCCTCGGCCGCCTCGACATTGGTCTGGAACGCGGTTTCCTCGATGTCGCCGGCCTTGGTCGCACGCGCCGAGTTGACGTCGATCGCGGTCAGCGCCTCGGTCTGGTCGACCACGATCGAGCCACCGGACGGCAGGCGCACCTGGCGCTCGTAGGCATTCTCGATCTGTGATTCGATCTGGAAGCGGTTGAACAGCGGGATCGGGTCCTGATAGTGCTTGAGCTTGCGCAGGTTATGCGGCATGACCTGCTGCACGAACTCGCGCGCCTCTTCATACATCTCGTCGGTGTCGACCAGGATCTCGCCTACATCGGAACGCATGTAATCGCGCAGGGCGCGAATGATTAGCCGCGATTCCTGGTAGATCAGGAACGGTGAAGGCTTGGTCAGCGCGGCTTCGGCGATGGCTTTCCACACGTGCAGCAGGTAATCCAGGTCCCACTGCAGTTCCTCGGCATCGCGGCCGACGCCAGCGGTGCGGATGATGACGCCCATGTCTTCGGGGATCGTCAGGCTGTCCATCGCCTCTTTCAGCGCCGCGCGGTCATCGCCTTCGATCCGCCGCGACACGCCGCCCGCCGTCGGCGAGTTGGGCATCAGCACCATGTAGCGGCCGGCCAGCGAGATGAACGTGGTCAGGGCCGCGCCCTTGTTACCGCGCTCTTCCTTGTCGACCTGCACAACCACTTCCTGGCCTTCGCGCAGGAGTTCGCGGATGGTGCCCTTGTTGTGGTCGACGCCCGCCTGGAAATAATCGCGGGAGATTTCCTTCAAAGACAAGAAACCGTGACGCTCGGCGCCGTATTCGACGAACGCCGCCTCCAGCGAGGGCTCAAGGCGGGTGATGCGGCCCTTGTAGATGTTGGACTTTTTCTGTTCCTTGGCCGGTTGTTCGATATCTATGTCGTACAGGGATTGGCCATCAACGATGGCGACGCGCAGTTCTTCAGCCTGCGTGGCATTGATCAACATTCGTTTCATTGTGCGTTCCTGGCGCGCTTCTGCACGCGGAACGCCGTGGACGTTTCGCCTCTGGATGTCACCAGACACTTCGTCGCGACAGGCGCGCCGTAGCCGTCTTGCTTTTCCAGCGCTTCAACACCACGGCATGCCGCGGGAGCGCTTATTCATGCTTTTTACTTAAGGCCGGTGACGCGCCTGGCAAATAAATGCCGGGCGGATCACGCGGGACATGTTCACTCCAGTGTCTGACACACCGGGCGATGTCCGGATTTGCCGATCAGCCGCGCTAACATGATCTGCCCCGAGGGCAGTGGTCGCGCACTTGAACCGGGGATCGCGGAAGACGGGCTTTCGGCCCGGGTAACTTCCAACGAAATCAAACCCTTATCTCGCTTCGCGAGTGTAACAGACCAAGAATGCAGATGCCCGACGCTGACGTCCCATCCCGCAACGCGGGTTCCGCCCATACCGTGCGTATCGACGAAGATCGTGACGGTCAGCGGATCGACAACTTCCTTCTGGGCTACCTGAAAGGGGTGCCGCGGAGCCTGGTCTACAAGCTGTTGCGGTCGGGGCAGGTACGTGTGAATGGCGGACGCGTGAAGGCCGAGCGACGGCTGGAAGGCGGCGACCAGGTGCGCATTCCGCCGATCCAGATCGAGGAGCCGGGGGACAAGGGCACACCGCCGCAAGGGTTCATGGATGCGCTGGAAGCAGCCATCGTGTTCGAGGATGCCCGGCTGCTGGCGCTGAACAAGCCGTCCGGGGTCGCCAGTCACGGCGGTAGCGGCATCAGCTTCGGTGCGATCGAGACTCTGCGCGCACTGCGGCCGAAGGAATCGCTGGAGCTGGTGCATCGGCTGGATCGGGACACCTCCGGGTTGCTGGTCATCGCCAAGAAACGCTCGGCGCTGACCGAACTGCAGGCGTTGATGCGCGAAGAGGGCGGCATCGCCAAACGCTATCTGGCGTTGCTGGTCGGGCGCATGCCGGACGGGACGATGTCGGTCGATGCGCCGCTGCATGTCGGATTGCGGCAGGGCGGCGAGCGGCATGTGCAGGTCGTCACGTCCATCAACAGCGGCGCCGGCAAGCCATCGTTGAGCCACTTCCGGGTGCTGGAGCGCAAAGGTGGCCACAGCTATTGCGAGGTCCGCATCGAGACCGGCCGCACCCACCAGATCCGCGTGCATGCGCAGCACATCGGCCATGCTGTGGCGGGCGACGATAAATATGGTGATGCAGCGGTCAACAAACGGTTGCGCGAACAAATCGGGTTGAAACGGATGTTCCTGCATGCCGCGTCTCTGGAGTTCGCGCTGGATGGCGGCAAGGCGCCGTATCTGTTGAATGCGCCGCTGGCGAATGAGTTGGTCGATGCACTCGACAGGCTGGCGTGATCGTAGCCCGGGCTACTACATGGCACGGATGCACATCACAAGAGGCAGCTCGCAGGCTGGGCTGACAAGCCATCGCTTTCCCGTACGCAACGAAATGCTGGGCTTGCCATCGCAGCCTGCGTGCTCGTGGAAGACGGGGGCCAGCCGCCAGGCGTTTTCAGCGTCCATGCCGTATTGCGCTTTGGCTCAGGCGGTCGGCTCAGAAACCCTGCAGTGAGGTGATTTGCCGAGTGCAGTA
>JAYTAY010000428.1:0-2802 GCA_043737255.1 Luteimonas sp. | reverse complement strand
CACGTTGTTGACGACTGGCGACGACAGTCTGCTCTGGCGCGAAGGCACTGTTGCAGCGCTGGCGCAGACCCTGCGCGAATTCGCGTTGCCGGCCTATCAGCGCATCGCGCAAGCCAGCGATCCGGCCGACGCCTTGCGCGACGCAGGTGCGATGCGCGTGTTGTGTGCATTGCGTAACGGTCCGTTTGGCGCGCAGGCATGGAATGCGTGGTTCGCCGAGCAATTGGGCGCACGTGCACCGTTCTTCCAGGGTCGCCTGCTGATGATTACCGCCAACAGTTATCGGCACGGATTGTTCAACGGCGATGTCGGCGTGGTCTGGCACGATGCCACTGGCGAACCTGCCGTCTGGTTCGACACCGGCAACGGCCTGCGCGCCTGGTCGCCCTCGCAATTGCCCGCGCACGATTCTGCCTTCGCCACCACCACGCACAAGGCGCAGGGCTCGGAGTTCGACCGCGTCGCGGTGGTCTTGCCCGAGGACGATGCACGCGTACTCAGCCGCGAGTTGCTCTATACCGCAGTGACCCGCGCGCGACACGGCGCGTTGCTGTGGTCGTCTCGCGCAGTGTTGCTGCGTGCAATCGCGCGTCACACGCGCCGCGAATCCGGATTGGCGACGCGTCTGTCTGCGCAATGACCGGCCGTAGTGGGACAACCTGCGGCCGACTTGCAAAGCCAGCCCACGAAAATTTCATGTTTGTGAGCGCTTGTGGCGTGGATGAAGGCATTCATAAAACTGCCTGCGCTTTTTCACAAATGCTGCACTCGCGCGCGTCTAACGTGAGTCCACCAGCGCAGACAACGCGCATGGCCCCCACTGAAGGAGTGATGAGAAATGACCGATATCAAGAAAGACCATAGCGTTGGTGCAGGTACGGGCGCGGTTGCAGGCGCGGTGACGGGCGCAGTTGCCGGTACAGCCGTCGGCGGACCGATCGGAACGGTTGTCGGTGGCGTCATCGGAGCAGTCGTGGGCTCCAAGGCCGGCGATTCGATTGCCGAAGCTGTCAATCCCACCGAATACAACAGCCACTTCCAGAATTCGTATCAGGCGGCGCCGTATTATTCCGCGGGTCGTGAGTGGAACGATTACGAGCCGGCCTACAAGTACGGTTACGACACCTTTGGCCAGCATCGCGGTCAGCGTTTCGAGGACGTGGAAGACAGCCTTGAGCGCAACTGGGATTCAACACGCGGCAACTCGCGTCTGGCCTGGTCCGAGGCCAAGGGCGCAGTCAAGGATGGTTGGCATTATGTTGAACGCGCCATGCCGGGTGACGCGGACCGCGACGGTCGCTGATCCAGCTTCAAATGAACTCGTTCCTGATCGTGATCAATTGATTGAGACTCATCAATCCACGAACAAAGTGTGACCCCTCTCCACCGCGCCTTCGGGCGCGGTTTTTTTTGCAAGGCAAAAAGTGCTGCCCGATGACGTGTTCACCAACCCGCAACGTGGTTCGGGATATCGTCAACCCGAGCACGATGGAGGCGCCATGAGCATATTGAAGAAAGACCACATTGTCGGTGCAGGCGCCAGCGCTGCCGCTGGCGCGGTGGCAGGCGGCGCGCTCGGCGCGCTTGTCGCCGGCCCACCAGGGCTGGCGCTCGGCGCGGCAGCGGGTGGCGCACTGGGCGCCCTGGCTGGCAACCGACTGGCGGAATCCGCCGACAAGCGCGACGACCTCGGCCATTTCCAGCAGATCTTCCACACCATGCCGTACTACATTGCCGAACGCGACTGGCACGATTACGCGCCCGCGTATCACTACGGCCTGGACACCTTCGAGCGGCATCGTGGACACACCTTCGCCGCTGCCGAATCGCAGTTGCAAGGTGGCTGGGAAGCGGCCGCGCGGTTCGGTTCGCGGCTGAGCTGGTTCGAGGCCCGGCCCGCTGTCGAACATGCCTGGCAATCGCTGCAGGAAACACTGGACCCCACCACGCCGCATCAGCCCGTCGAAGAGCGTTGAGCAATATCCGGATCGTTGGCGATGAACGTTGCGGGATTCAAGAAAGCTGTTCTTGCTAGTCATGACCAGCCATGCGGCTGTTCATGAAAAGCAGAAGAAGATTGCCTTTTCCGTTTTTCGTTTCCGATTCCGGCGGCGTATCCACCTGCCGTTGGCGCTCGCGTACCATGTCGGCAGTATCCGAATCATCGAGCAGCGCATGACTGACGCAAGCAATGAAGTGACCCGCGAGCAGGCCGAAGACGCAGTACGCATCTTGCTGCGCTGGTCCGGCGAGGATCCGCAACGCGAAGGCCTGCTGGACACGCCCAAGCGCGTGGTCAACGCCTATGAGGACTGGTTCAGCGGGTACGCCATGGACCCGGACGATTACCTGCAACGCACCTTCGAGGAAGTGGCCGGCTACGACGAGATGATCGTGCTGCGCGACATCGAATTCGAAAGCCATTGCGAGCACCACATGGCGCCGATCATCGGCAAGGCGCACATCGGCTATCTGCCCGACGGCAAGGTGGTCGGCATCAGCAAGCTGGCGCGAGTGGTGGATGCGTATGCGCGGCGTTTTCAGGTGCAGGAAAAAATGACCGCGCAGATTGCCGGTTGCATTGAGCGCGCGCTGCATCCGCGCGGCGTCGGCGTCGTGATCGATGCCTCGCACGAATGCATGACCACGCGCGGCATCCACAAGCGCGGCGTCAGCATGATCACCTCCAAGATGCTCGGCGGCTTCCGCGACGACGCGCGTACGCGCTCGGAATTTTTGAGGTTTATCGATGTCGGCAGCGGACGCTGACGATCAGCTTGATGTCCTGATCCTCGCCGCCGA
>JAYTAY010000427.1:0-6616 GCA_043737255.1 Luteimonas sp. | reverse complement strand
CTGCCGTTATGTAGCGGCTCGCTTCAGCGCTTCGATATCGATCTTCTCCATCTGCAGCATCGCCGCCATGGCCCTGCGCACCTTGTCGGCGTCGGGATCGCTCAGCAGTTCGATCAGCTGCCTGGGCACGACCTGCCAGCAGACGCCGTAGCGGTCCTTGAGCCAGCCGCATTGCTGGGCCTTGGGGTCGCCGCCTTCGCTCCAGCGATTCCAGTAGTGATCGACTTCCTGCCGCGACTCACAGTGGACGACCACGATCAGCCGAGGAAGCGGTGAACTTCTACACGTCGGTGTCCAACAACTCCCGGATAACGCTTGTCCTGCCGGACTACCTCTGGTTGTCTTACAAAAGCTCGTTTGCCCGTCCAGGTTTGGCCGCACCGTTCAGCTTGGCGCGTTCTTGCTTGTACGGATGGCCGGAACCCCCGACCGGCCGCGCCGCGCGGGAGTACCGCGCTCCCTCTCTTCCTCTGGAGTACGACATGAACAACTTACGAGCATGGTGTGTCATAGCGTTGCTGGCACTGGCCGGCGCCGCAACCGCGCAGGACCGGACCTACACCGAGGGACCGGTGACCGTCGTCACCTCGATCAAGGTGATGGACGGCCAGCTCCAGAACTACATGAACTATCTCGCCAGAGACTGGCGTGCAACGCAGGAAGCGTCGAAGGAGGCCGGGGTGATCGTGAGCTATCGCGTCTACGACGCTTCGCCCAGACGCGAGGACGATGCCGATCTGTACCTGGTAACGACATACCCGAACATGGCGATGTTCGACGGCATGACCGAAAAGCTGGATCCGATCCAGGCCCGGGTGTTGAAGATGAATCTCTCCAAGCGCGAAGAAGCGGCCGGCAAGCGCACTGCCATGCGCACCGTGATGGGTTCGGAAATGCTCCGCGAGCTGGTGTTCAAGTAAGCGGGATGCGCCTGCAAAGCGCCAGCGTGATGGACGATTTGTCTACGCTGGTCAGGCCAACCTGGGGGACGGAAGCCATCTGGAGTCCGTCCTTGTTGCTGTCCCGGCCCCGGTGTTGTCGAACGGTCAGCGTCGGGTTCAGTCTTGGGACAGCGTTCGCCTTCCTGACATGCACGGCCCACCTACACTGCAAGGCATCGTCGGCCCCGGACACCAATGTCTTCCGCCGCCTGGAGAGTGACTTCGCCGTGACGCCCAACCTGCAGAAACTGCGCGACCTGCGCGAGCGCATCCCGTCCTTCAGCTGTGTAGCAGGCTGCCATGATTGTTGCGGGCCGGTCACCGCATCTTCCGAAGAAATGTCCCGGTTGCCGGTCAAGACCGATGCTGAACATGAGACGGCGTTGGCCAAACTCAGTTGCCCGCACTTGGGCGAGCACGGCTGCGAGGTGTATGGCGAACGTCCGCTCATCTGTCGGCTGTTTGGCACCACGCCGCGCTTGGCATGCCCCAGGGGCCAGCGGCCGGACCAGATGATCGACGCCAAGACAGAACGCGACATCCACATTTTCCTGGTGCAGACCCGCCAGGTGCTGGTGTAGCGCAGGCGAAAGACATGCGACGTAAAGACGCGAAGTGCCAAGATCAGGCACTCTAGCGCCCCGGATCGGCCACCTGGCGGTTGAAATACTTCGCGCCGCACCGTTCTTCCCCAGAGACTGCATGAAAACCCCTATTGGCCTGCGACCGCTCATCGACGATGGCGTGATCGATGAAGTGATGCGGCCGCTCAAGAGCGGCAAAGAGGCGTCCGTCTACGTCGTGCGCGTGGGCGACGAGATCCGCTGCGCCAAGGTCTACAAGGACCTGACCACGCGCAGCTTCCAGCAGCGCGTGCAATATCAGGAAGGGCGCAAGGTGCGCGGCAGCCGCGAGGCGCGCGCGATCGGCAAGGCCAGCAAGTACGGCCGCAAGCAGCAGGAAGACGCCTGGAAGAACACCGAGGTCGATGCCTTGTACCAGCTGGCCGAAGCCGGCGTGCGCGTGCCGGAACCGTTTGGTTATTTCCATGGCGTGCTGGTGATGGAGTTGGTGACCGATGTTGCTGGCTTCGCCGCACCGCGGCTGGGCGAGGTGGAACTCACGCCTGAAGTGGCGCGCGAGTACCACTCCTTCCTTGTGCGCCAGGTCGTGCGCATGCTCTGCGTCGGCCTGATCCACGGCGACCTGTCGCAGTACAACGTGCTGGTGGCGCCGGAAGGCCCCGTCATCATCGACCTGCCGCAGGTGGTCAGCGCCGCCGGCAACAACGCCGCACGCGCGATGCTGCAACGCGACGTCAACAACCTCACCGCCTGCCTCGGCCGCTTCGCCCCGGAACTGCTCGAAACCTATTACGCCGAAGAGATGTGGGCGCTGTTCGAGACCGGCGCGTTGCATCCCGACAGCGAACTGACCGGCGACTACACGCCAGACGAACGCGACATCGACCTCGACGCCATCCGCCACGCCATCAACGATGCGCGCGAAGAGGCGTTGATCCGGCAGCAGGGGCGTGAGGCTGCGGCCGAAGCCGAATCGGACTAGGCACGCTGGAAAGGTGCACAGACGGTTTTGGCGGGAGTGACGGAAGTCGCGACTTCCGTCACTCCCACCAAAAAAAATTCTCACGGCAATAGACTGAGTTAGGGCGGAATCGACGCAGTCGCTCCCTCGCATTTCGTTCAGATCGCTGCGAATAGCGCATGCCGGTATTGGCTTCACCCCGTGCGCCTAAGCGACTGCGTCGTTTGCGCCCCGCAGCAGGCGGCCATCACAGCCTGGAATCGCGACACACGCTGTAATCGTCAGATCCCCTCACAAAGGCCCGACCATGACCGACATGCATCACATCCGGTGCGGCAACGGCAAACCGCTCCTGCTGATCCACGGAGTCGGCGGCAATACACACTCGTTCGACACGATTCTCGATGCGCTTGCGGCGCACCGCGAAGTGATTGCGATCGACCTGCCGGGATTCGGCCAAACCCCGCCGCTCGACGGCGAGGTCTCGATCCGCACACTGAGCGATGCGGTCACGCAGTTTCTGCAACGACACGATCTGATCGGCATTGATGCCGTAGGCAGTTCGATGGGTGCGCGGCTGGTGCTGGAACTCGCGCGTCGCGGCGGCGTGCTGGGCGCGGTGATATCACTCGATCCTGGTGGCTTCTGGCGCGGTTGGCAACGATCCGCCTTCTACGCGTCGATCTGGGTCTCGGTCCGGCTGGTGCGTTTGCTGCAACCCCTGCTCCCGAAGATCACCACGCACGAGATCACCCGCACGCTGTTCTTCCTGCAGTTTTCGGCACGTCCGTGGGCGTTGTCGCCCGCGGCCACGCTGGAGGAGATGCGCAGTTATGCGCAGGCGCCATCGTTCGATGCGCTGCTGCACAGCCTGGCGTATGGCGAGACGCAGCAGGGCGCGCCACAGGGTTTGATCAAGCCGCCGCTGGTGATCGGCTGGGGGCGGCAGGATCGCGTGTGTTTGCCGAGCCAGGCCGAACTGGCGACGCTGCTGTTCCCCGATGCGCGCTTGCACTGGTTTGAACGTTGCGGGCACTTCCCGCATTGGGATGCGCCCGAGGAAACGGTGCGTTTGATCCTGTCAACGACCGCGACTGCGTCCGTTGCTGACGATGCAAACGTTGCGCCCTGATCCAGCCAACATGCCTCAACAGGATCGCCATCGCCGCACGCTCGTAGGCTGACCACATGGCGCCCCCCATCGATCGTCGGGATCCAGGCGGCCGCACGGCCAGCCGCGGCCGTTGCTTCCTGTATGTGCTGCCGTGCGCCTGCGAAGACCAGTTGAAACTCGGCTTCTCACGCAGCCCGCTCGACCGGCTGCAATCGCTGCATCGGCGTTACTTCGAGGTCTTCGATCTCGACCGCGCATTCCTTGTGGAAACCGAAACGGTGCGCGATGCGCGTGCGCTGGAATTGTCGCTGCGACGACAACTCGTCCTGCACAACGCACCTGCGCCGCTGACGGTGCGGCGCCAAGCCGGCGGACACACCGAGTGGTATCGCGGCGCTTATGCACAACTGGCCGCAGTGGCCGTCACGCTGACGCAGGGCGGGCATGTTGTGCATGACCCGCTGCGCCCGTGGCTGCGGCAGGCGCTGGTGGCGCGCAGCGAGCTGTTGTACTCGTGGTCGCAGGCGGTGTTGTCGCTGGAGGAAATGGAAAGTCCAGCCGATGGCATCACCACGCACAGTCAACGCGTGGTGTGCGATGTGCTGGATGCTTACGTGGCGTTTGGAATCGGTCTGGAACCGGTGTTGCCGGATGCGGTGTTACGTTGGCATCGGGCGGTGGCAGGGTAATTCGAGTATTCCAAATCCCCGGCGGCGACGCTAACGCATTACGGGACGTTTCTTCGCAGCAGCGGTTTTCTTCTTCGCGGAGATGTCGATTTCCACCCACGTCGGCGCATGGTCGCTGGCTTTTGGAAGACCGCGAACCCAACTGTCGACACCAGCCGCTTTCAATCGCGGCGCAAGATCGGCGCTCAGCAGCAAATGATCAATGCGCAGGCCGGCATTGCGTGGCCAGTGCTGGCGGAAATAATCCCAGAACGTGTAGATCCGCTCGTCCGGGCGCAGCGTGCGGATTGCATCGGTCCAGCCTTGTGCAAGCAATCGCTCAAAGCATTCGCGGCTTTCGGGTTGCATCAACGCGTCCTTCAACCACGAGCGGGGGTTGTAGACGTCCAGGTCGGTCGGGATGACGTTGTAGTCGCCAGCGAGCACGGCCGGATGGCCGCTCTTGTACAGCGCAGCGGCGTGCCTGATCAGCCGCTCGAACCACGCCAGTTTGTAATCGAACTTCGGCCCCGGTTGCGGATTGCCGTTGGGCAGGTACAGGCAGCCGACGATGACGCCGTGCGCGGCCGCTTCCAGGTAACGACTCTGCATGTCGGCGGCATCACCGGGCAGGCCGCGCCTGCTCTCGAGTGGATCCATGCCCTTGGCGAGGATCGCAACGCCATTCCACGAGGGCTGCCCTTGCCACAACGCACCATAGCCAGCGTCGCGGATGGCCTCGATCGGGAAATTGGCATCGAGCGCCTTTAATTCCTGCAGGCAGACGATGTCGGGCTGCTCCTTCGCCAGCCACTGCAGCAAATGTGGAAGGCGCGAGCGGATGCCGTTGACGTTGAAGGTCGCGATTTTCATCGGTTTGACGTGGCGATGGCAGGCATGGCTCACTCCGTTTCGGGCAGTGCGTTCATGCCGATCGTAGGGCGCCACGTGGTGGACGTGTGGTGAGCGCTCATGGCCCATGATCTCGTCTGCCATGCAATGCAGGCTGCACCTCCTGCGCGCTTGGCGCGCAATCACCGGCGAGGATTTGATGCCCAACGCGTCTACGAAACGTCGCCAGGTCGTTCGCGTCCCCGGCGCCATCTGGGCGCTCGGTTTTGTCAGTCTGTTCATGGACGCCAGTTCGGAACTGGTCCACAGCCTGCTGCCGGTGTACCTGGCCGGTACTTTGGGCGCGAGTGCATTTGCGATCGGCATGATCGAGGGTACGGCCGAGGCGCTGGCGTTGATCGTCAAAGTGTTTTCCGGCTATCTCAGCGATGCTTTCGGCAAGCGCAAGCCATTGGTGCTGCTTGGATACGGCATGGCGGCGGCGGTCAAGCCGCTATTCCCGCTGGCCGGTTCGGTGGGCGTGGTGGTGACGGCGCGTTTCCTCGACCGCATCGGCAAGGGCATCCGCGGTGCGCCGCGCGACGCGCTGATCGGCGACCTTGCACCGCCGGAAGTGCGTGGCGCGAGTTTTGGCCTGCGGCAATCGATGGACACGGTCGGCGCGGTGATTGGCCCGCTGCTGGCGATCTGGCTGATGGTGCTGTTTGTGGGCGACATCCGCACTGTGTTGTGGTTCGCGGTGCCGCCGGCGGTGATCGCCGTCGCGCTGGTGCTGTTTGCGGTACGCGAGCCGGCCGACACCGCGCATCGCCCCGCGCGGCTGCCCATCAGCCGCGACGGACTCGCGCAGTTGGGATCAGCGTACTGGCGGATCGTATTGGTCGGCGGGCTGCTGTCGCTGGCCCGCTTCAGCGAGGCGTTCCTGGTGCTGCGTGCGGCCGAGCGCGGACTGTCGAATACCTATGTACCGCTGGTGCTGGTGGTGATGAGTCTGGTCTACACCGTCACGGCGTACCCGGCCGGCCGCCTGTCCGATCGCATTCCACGGCGTGTGCTGCTGCTGGTGGGCATCGCGTTGCTGATTGCCGCCGATGCCGTGCTCGCGCTGGCGGATACGCCGTTGCTGGTGTTGATCGGCGTGGCGGTGTGGGGCGCGCACATGGGGCTGACGCAGGGGATGCTGGCCACGCTGATCGCCGACGTAGCGCTGCCGCAACATCGCGGCACGGCCTTCGGCATGTTCAACCTGGTCGCGGGGGTCGCGTTGCTCATCGCCAGTGCGCTGGCAGGATTGCTGTGGGATGTGGGCGGCCCGGCGTTGACCTTCCTGGTTGGCGGATGTCTCGCGGCGCTGACATGGCTGGCGGCATTGGTGATGTTGCCCGCGTCGCCGACGCGGACGGTGTAGGGTTCCCGGCCATCATCCGCGCGGTCTGGGACCAGCGCACGTCAGAATTTCCACCACTTGCCATGACCCATGGACGCCATGTCGACGA
>JAYTAY010000426.1:0-2806 GCA_043737255.1 Luteimonas sp. | reverse complement strand
CCAGACGCTCGTACACCCAGCGCCGTTGTTCGACATCGGTGATGTGCATGAACTCCGCGCCAATCGGCCCGGTGTACGTGGCCTTCAGCAGCGCCAGCAGGTCGCGCAGCTTCATGCGCTCGTGGCCGCCGACGCCGCCACTGCCGAATTCGGTATCGAGGTCGGCGTCTGACAATCGGTGGAACCCGATCGCCAGGTCCGGCGCCTCGTTCTTCTCCAGCATGCCGAGCGGATCTAGATCGGCAGCGAGATGACCGCGCGAACGGTAGGCGATGATCAGCTTGCCGATGGCGAAATCACGCTCATCACTGCTGGAGGTGCTAGCTGCGGATTTGCCGTTGGCGGCGCGGTGGCCGGCGGCAGCGACCGCATCGATGACCACCGAGTGCGGGACATCGCCGGCTTCGCGGCCCTTGAACCCGTCGAAATAGCTTTTCCATTTTGGTCCGACGCTGTCCGGGACGACCAGATACTGCTCGTACAAGTCCTCGATGAAAGCGGCATTGGCGCCGAGCTGGGAGGACTGGGCAAACTGCTTCAGAAGACTATCCGCCATGGCGCAGGAAAGCTCGAAAGAGGGGAGGCAAGCGTTTGATTCAACGGACTTTTCGGGTGCCCGCCCAATGCCGCGCGTAAGACCTTGAATTATAGCTGCAGGCGATGCCGCAGTGCATCATGGGACTTGGTTCGAACGCCCGCGAGCAGACATCGTTCGCACGCTTCGCTGTCCTTTTGTAGGAGCGGCTTCAGCCGGGCATCCGCTTTTGTCAGGTCAACGTTCAGGCAATTTCTACCAGGGGAACAAACCACGCGAGCGCTCGCGGCTGAAGCCCCTCCTACGCCCGTGGGAAGTCCCCTTGGGGACAAAGGACGGGGCATGCATCACACCTACAAACCCAGCGCCCGGTATTCGGTTACCGGCCGCGACCGTTCCCAGACCCGATCAAACCCTTCGTGCAGTTGCCGCGCGCGACCGGCGCCATCCAGCGCGGATTCGCCATCGAACCGGTGGCCCAGCGTCCGGAAGTAATAGCCGCCGCCATCATTGACGACAAAGGCCGAGGCGTAAGCGCGATCCACCGGATCGATGACCTCGCGAAACGCGAACACGCTGGTCAACCGTTGGCCGAGCCCGATCAGCGGCGCAAGTGCACGTTGCGGCGCGTCGGCATCCTGCAATACGACGTGGACTTCGCTGCCACGGCCGTTGGTGCCGAAGCGGCGCAGCGCGTCGATGATGTCGGGCGCGTCGAACAGGCCGGGATCGAGGTCGCGGCTGTAGATGCACAGGTGTCGGCGCGCCTGCGTGATGATCGCAGTGACGATGGCGATGGCCGCTTCGCGGTGTTCGATTGCGCTGGCGCCGCTCAGCTTGCGGCGCATTGGCTGGTGGTCGATGCCGGCTTCGATGAACCGCTCGCCGTGGGGCAGGAAGCCATGCCGCGCGTAGAAGCGTTGCGCGTCGACCTGCGAATTCAGCGCGACCTCGCGCCAGCCGAGTTGTTGCGCCTGTGCGATGAGGGCCAGCAGCAGTGCATCGCCCACGCCCTTGTTGCGCCAGTCGCGCAGCACGGCCATGCGCCCGATCTTGCGCTCCGGGGTCAGGCGGCCTGTACCGATCGGCGTACCGATATTGTCGCGTGCGATGACGTGCACGCACTGCGGATCCAGCGCGTCCCACTCTTCCTCGATAGGCACGTTCTGTTCGTGCACGAAGACGGTTTCGCGCACGACGCGCAGATCGGCCAGGCCGGATTGGTACTCAATCGGTTCAACGCGAAAACCAGGATGTTCTGTTGTTGTTTGCACTGCAGGAATTGGTGATGTTGTCATGGGTCTTCATCCGTCTGCAGTTGGTAATGACCGGCTTGCAGCAACTCGAATACGGCATCGCGGCCGACATCGGACAGCTTGTCATACAGTGCGCCGTCGATGCTGTCGGCTGCAGCCAGCGCCTGCGCGTCGCGTGCCGGGACTGCGACCGCATGGCCACTCGCATACAACATCGCGCCGCGGCCCGATTTACCGCTCACCATGCGCCATGCCATGCGCGACCACGGATGTCGCAACAGCTGCGCGTCGTGCTGCAGGTCCCATTCGATCTCGATCCGCGGCCGCATCTCCGATTGCGGCACGATCTCGCCGGAATTCCGGTAGGTGGTGATGAAGCTGCCGAACCAGTCGCCGAGGCGGTCCGGATTGTTCATGCGCAATGCGTTCAAGGCATCGACCACGCGCTGCATCGCCGCGGCGTCGATTTCATTTGGATCCATGGGCGCGGCCAGGTCTTCGTCGTGATAGCGCAGTGCCTCGTCGGCCTCGGCAGACAGGGTATCGACGAAATCGCCCAGCAGTTCCGCGGCCGACGGCGCGCGCATGCCGATCGAAAACGTCAGGCAGGCATCTTCGGCCACGCCGTGATGCGGCACGCCCGGTGGCAGGTACAGCATGTCGCCCGGTGCGAGCACCCAATCGTGGGTCGGATGGAATTCGCGCAGCAGTTTCAACTCGGCATCGTCGCGGAAGGCGGTCGGTGGATCTGCGGAAGCATCGACCTGCCAACGACGCTGGCCGTGCGCCTGCAACAGGAACACGTCGTATTGATCGACGTGCGCACCAACCGAGCCGCCCGGTGCGGCGAAGCTGACCATCACATCGTCGATGCGCCAACTCGGCAGGAAATCGAAACGCGCGAGCAGGGCACGAATATCGACGTCCCACTTGTCGACGTCCTGCACCAGCAGCGTCCAGTCGCGCTGCGGCAGGGTCGGGAAGAATTCTTCGGGAAACGGGCCCTGTCGCAGCA
>JAYTAY010000425.1:0-2812 GCA_043737255.1 Luteimonas sp. | reverse complement strand
ACCCGATTCGTGTTCCGCACACCGTGGAGCTGGCGCCGCCTCGCTGCCTACCCCAGCGTGTATCTGCTCCAGTACATGCTCGGCCTGGCCCTGATCTGGGTGTTCGTGCACCTGTTCCAGGTATCGGAGAAACTTGCTCCGCTGCTGATCATCCCGCTGACCATACCGGTCACGTTCCTGGCCAGCCGCTTCATCATCAAGGGAGGCACTCGTGAAGCCGAGCACCATTGACGACTGCCGCATCATCGACCTGCCCAAGATCACGGATCTTCGTGGCAACTTGACCTTCATCGAAAGCAACCGCCACGTGCCGTTTCCCATTGAGCGTATCTTTTACCTGTACGACGTCCCGACCGAGGAAGGCCGGGGCGCCCATGCACACCGGGAGCACCACCAGTTCCTGATCTGCCTGTCCGGCAGCTTCGACGTCGAAGTCGACGACGGTGCCGGCCAGCGCCTGATCCACCTCAACCGTCCGTGGAAAGGATTGCATGTTCCGCCAATGATCTGGGCCGCGGAGAAAAATTTCGACCCCGGGACGGTGTGCGTGGTGCTGTCTTCCCACTTGTTCGCCGAAGACGACTACCTCCGCGACTACGACGCCTATCTAGCGGCCCGGCAAGACGCTCTCCGCCTTGGATGAAGGTTGCACCGGCGCAGCAGCGGCAGGCGGCGGGTAGGGCCGCAGACGGTACAGCGACTGGAACCCGGGGTTGAAGATGTTGAGCTGATAGTTGACCAGCAGTTCCATCATTTGCTGACGTCTATGCGCCGGGAAATCGCAGATTCGCAGGATGTCGGCACACTCGACGTCTGCACCCGGATCGATCGCGAGCCGGCCCATGGTCCGCGCGGTGCCTTCCACATACATCGACAGATATTTTGCGTGCTCCCACGAACGCACGCTGAGATGCCATTGCAGGATGCCCAGCGCCAGCAGCGCGAGCATGGCTGCCCCTGCAGCAACCGGCCGAAAGCGGGAGTTGGGCGCACCGTTGGTGTAGGTCGAGTACCCCATCAAGCCCAGCGCAGCCAGATTCAGCTGATAGAACAGCACGTACCGCGGCTGGTGCAGATAGTCGATGCCGAAGGCTGGCACGCGCTGCAATGCGATGCCCGCCAAGGTGCCGTAGAACAGCAACATCAACGCGACCGCCAACCGCCGTACCCGAACGTGGTCGGGCGCTAACCGCTTGCGCGGACGCAGTACGGTCCACCAGAACCAGGCATGGGCCGCCAGCAGCCCCGCGCCGATGGCATTGCCCACCGCTGCGTGGTTGCGGGGAAACCACTGTTGCAACGCGTGGGTGTGGATCAGCGAGTCACCCAGTGGCAACAGGATCAGCCGCAGGCCATCGGAGGTCAGCAGTCCGATCAGCCCCTGCACGGGGCCTTGTGCCGCAGCCGGGCCAGAGGCGACGCCATTCACCGCATTGAACCAGGCATAGAGACCGCGCACCAAGATCAGCCCGGCAATCGCCCCTCCTGCCTGCAGCAGGCGCGTCCGTGGGGGCTGCATGTCGCGAACCAGCAGCAGCGCCATGACCGCCGACAGCACCGCGATCAGCGCCACTTCGTCCACCAACAGGCCCACGAGCACGCTCGCAATCGCTGCGGACCAAGGCGCGATGGTGGGCCTGGCTACTACCACCAGGTACACCGCGACGATCAGGATATTGAGAAACCACATCGTCGCCAGCGGCCACGTATAGACGTTGCTGCTGTTCAACGACAGCGTCACCAGCGCCAGCCACGCCAGCAGCGCGTAGCCCGAAAGCCCCCACTTGTCCGCTTTGGTGCCGACCGCCGTCACAGCCAGCAGCGCCACCAGCGAAATGCCTGCCGCCACTCCGATCAGGCCTTCGACCTTGAAGTCCATGTGGAAACGGTTGATGTGGAACAACATGATGAGCTTGTGCAGCGGGAAGTTGGTGTCGCTGCTGTTTCCCTGCAGGAAGAAGTCGCGCCAGCCAAAATTGCCTTCCAGGTATTTCCTCACGTAGGTATCGAGGAAGATCCAGGCATCGGACTGCACCAGCGGGATGCCGGCGGCATAGGAATAGGTGTAGGCATTGATCGCGGCCAGCAGCGCCGTCAGGCCCAGCAAGACCGCAAGCACTTGGCGAAAACGGCGGTTAGCGGCGATCCACTGCATTCAAGTTCCTCGGCACGGCTTTCAGCCGCGAAACATGGCAAGCGCGCCGCACATCGCAACGGCGGCGGATAGTAGCAAAGAGGCCGTTCGATCGCGCCCGCTGCCCCGTCAGAGCCGTCACTCGCTGGCTCAACGATAGGCGTGCGGCCGCCAAGGGCCCCACTTGCCTTCGTAGATCGCCTTGTTTCGATCGAAGAGTGCCTGACGCTGCTCGGCCTTGAGCGCGTTGAAACTGGCGGAAAGTTGATGATGGATGAACACGTCCTCGGCGCAGACGCTGCGAAGACCGGCCTGTTCGATGCGTCGGCAGTAGTCGTCGTCCTCGAAAAACCCCACGCCAAACGCTTCGTCCAGCGGGCCAATACGCTGGTAGGTGCTGCGCGGCATCGCCACGCAGAAAAACGCCAGCGTCGGGATGTCGAACGCGCGGCCAGCATGGCGCGCAGTGTGATCGGCCGCGAATACGGCCATGGCCGACATGTCGTGGTAGTCGGTGTGGATGCGCGCCTCGTTTCCGATGTTGTTGGTCACCGGCCCCACCAGGGCAATCGTGGCGTCGCTGCGCAAATGGGCCAGCAAACCGCGGACCCAGCCACGGGTCACAAACGTGTCGTTGTTGAGCAGCACCATGTATTCGCTGTCGGCCACCGCCAGGCC
>JAYTAY010000424.1:0-2815 GCA_043737255.1 Luteimonas sp. | reverse complement strand
TGTTGCCGCCTCCACGTTACCCGCCAGCAGCCCAGCGTGCCGGCGAAGGTGCGCAGATGGTGGTGAAGTGGATCGTCGAGGCCGACGGCCGCGCTACGCTCGAACAAATTGAGCGGTCGGATGGTGCGAAGGTCAAGCGGATCGATCATTTCGACAAGCCGATACGCGAATGGGTGGCAAGTCTTCGCTACGATCCCGAAGAGCTTGCGGGAAAAGCAGTGCGGACCCGGGTGGTTGTGCCGGTCACTTTCAGCATCGGCGATGCCAAGGGTGCGGGCACGTTCAAGCAGCAATTGGTCGAACGGGCGAAGCAATCGCCAGAATGTCAGCTAGCTGCTTCCAAACTGTTGGATGGCCTGCAACCTGTGGCGGTGGATTCACCGTTCAAGCTGCTTAAGTCTGGTTAGTTCGATAGAAAAAGAAAACGCAAAAAAACGCCCCGCTGAGCAGGGCGTTTTTTTGGAAAGTACAAAGCGCTCAGACGTCAATTCTAGTCTTCAGCCGCCTCGCTGGCCGGCGACCCCGCAAACGCCTCCCGCAAATGCTCCCCTGCAAACTGCTGCGCCTGCTTCGCCTTGTCGACAGCAGCAGCCATGCCGAAAAACTCATGGGTGACACCGTCGTAGGTTTGCACAGTCACCGGTACACCGGCGGCGCGCAGTTTCTCCGCGTACTTTTCGCCGTCTGAACGCAACGGATCAATCTGCGCCAGGATGATCGTGGCCGGCGCGAGATTGGCGTGGCTTGCCTGCTTGACCAGTGCGATGCGCGGGTCGGCGGTCTTGGCCGGATCACCGACGTAGTGCTTCACGAACCACTCGATCATCGGTTTGTTGAGTGGCTTGGCGTTGGCGTTCTCGACATACGACGGCGAATTGAGATCGTTGTCGGCCACCGGGTAGATCAGCACCTGATGCAGCGGCGCCTGCCAGTTGTTGTCACGCGCGGCGATGGCGATGTTGGCTGCCATGTTGCCGCCGGCGCTTTCACCGACCAGGGCGATACGCTTGGGATCGCCGCCGAGCTTGGCGGCGTTGGCAAGCAGCCACTGATACGCGGCCTTGGTGTCCTCGTGCGCTGCCGGGAACTTGTGTTCCGAGCCCTGGCGGTAGTGCGTGGAGACTACGATCGCCTTTGCCGCGTTGGCGATCGCGCGCGGGCTGGCATCGTAGGTATCGAGATCGGCGATGACCCAGCCGCCGCCGTGGATGTAAAGGACCACCGGCATCGGGCCGTCACTGTCGCCGGCAGGCGTGTAGATCCGGATCGGGACCGCCCCGGCCGGGCCGGGGAAGGTGCTGTTTTCGACCTTGGCGACGGCTTCAGGTGCGGTGGGCCTGGCCTGCGCTTCGAGCAAGGCCTTCACCGCATCGGCGGGCGTCGGTTGTTGCCGCGCTTCGGCGGGTTCCAATGTTTCAATGGGTTTGCCGCCGAGCTTTGCGAGGTGGTCGAGCACGGCCTGCATCTGCGTATCGGCTTGGGGCGGTGTGGCGGGATTGGTATCGGCGGACATGGGGGGCGGGTTCCTGTGCGACGGGGTCTACTGTGGCCGGCGCCGCCCGGCATCGCGGGCGCAGGCTGCGATGACAACGACTAGCGAAGCTGCGAGGAGCGACAACTCGGAATGGTACGGGTGATGGGCATGAGCTTGTCCTGCTGCATGGACCGGGAAACGGGGGGATGAGAAACGTAGGGCAGGCCACGTTTGCGGAATGTGACCGGAGTGCGCACGCGGCGTGAACAACAGGCCGAATTGCAAAAGAATGAAAAAATGACCGGCCTTGGGAGAATCAAACTGGCAGCAGCGGATTCAACCGGTCCCGCTGCATCGCCAAGCATCAGCCGCACCGACGAGCATTAGAAGTTCACGCCTTGGCTTGCTCTCAAGAACAACGGGAAACCCACCCTTGGAGCTGGCGCATGGAAACTCTCCGTACATGTAAAACCGGTCACGATGAGACACGCCCGAATTGCGAGACGCCATGAGCTGGCACCGAGTCCGCACCGATTTTCGCTTTGCCATCCTGATCCTGTTTTCGGCAGTGACCGTGCTGGGCGTGACGCCGTTTGCCATCTATCGGTTCGCTCGCGGCGAAACCTTGGCCGGCGTGGTGGATCTGTTGATCGTATTGCTCCTTACCTCGGTCGGAGTCTATGTCTGGCGTGGCGGCAATATAAATCGAGCGTCGATAGTCGAGGTCACGGCCTATACGCTAGGCTGCGTGGTGGTTTCCAACCTCGTTGGGTTGCCGGGCACGCTGTGGATGTATCCGATACTGCTGGCAAACTTCCTGTTCATAGACCGGCGCCTGGCCATCCTGATGTCGGCACTCGGCATTACGGCCATCATGCTGAGTCCGGGGATTTTTCCCGATTTCACACAACGCATTTCTTTTCTGGTGACGTCGGTCGTGGTGTCCGCATTCGCCTTCATCTTTGCCTACCGAACCGACACGCAACGCGCGCAGCTGGAAACACTGGCCTGGCATGATTCTTTGACCGGCATCTACAACCGCCGGGCGATGGAGCGGGAACTTGCGATCGCCATCGAGACGTATCGCCGGCACAAGACTCCCTACGGACTGGCCATCGTGGACCTGGATCATTTCAAGCGCATCAACGACGCCTACGGACACGAAGCGGGTGACAGGGTGCTGATTGATTTCGTGAGGCATGTGGCGGAAAACACACGCAAGGTCGATCGTTTTTTTCGCCTGGGTGGCGAGGAATTCGTGCTGTTTCTGCCGGGCGCCGAGGCCGATTCGTTGCACATCATCTGCGAAAATTTGCGGGGGCACATCGCTGCGAAACTACG
>JAYTAY010000423.1:0-2816 GCA_043737255.1 Luteimonas sp. | reverse complement strand
GCCGATGCGGGCGCCGGAATCCTTGGCGAACTGTTCGGCGGACTTGCGTGCATTCGCCGTGGCTTCGGCAATCAATGCCGGTTTGATCGCGTTGAGTTGCGTGTAATCGAAATCCAGCCCGCCGCCTTCGCCCTCACCCCCGCTGCCGCCGATCATCCCGGCGCGCCACCAGGTCGCCGCTCTTGCGCAGTGCGAGCAGTGCTTGCGGCACCTTGGAGGTGCGCAAGGTGACGGTGGTCAAGTAGCGATAACGTTCCGGTGGACGGTTGTCGCCGTAGGCGTACGACCAGCGATCTTCGAGGCGCGGCGGCGAGACCACGATTTCGTCCTGCGTGAATCCGGCGGTCGCGAAGAAACGCTTGATAGCTTCGGTATTGGCGTCGAGCCGGGTTTGCTCACCCGCAAGTTCATTGCCGCCGACCGTGTGCGGCAGCGGCCAGACGACCAGATCGGCGTTGACGATTTTCTCTGCCTAACCCTTGACGGTGACGAAGCGATCCTGCGTCTTCAAGCGTGCCATGCCTTGCGCGGCGAATCAGCCGGCGCCGACCAGTCCAGGGGCGATCAACGGGGCTGCGATGATGGAACGGGGGTGTTCGGTGGACATGGTGGCGGTCCAGTTGTGCGTGATGGATCAGCTTACGGAAACGAAATGAATGCATATCAGGATGTCATCCCCGCGAAGGCGGGGACCCAGCGACTTTGACACTAGAATCAAGGCAAGGGGTTCCCGCCTTAGCGGGAATGACGGGTAAAAGACGCATCGGCCGAGACTTTCTTGACGTGGGAATGCGTCGCTGCAGGTTGATTCGATGGCCGCAGGCCTCAGAATGAAGGCACGTTTCAGCCAGTATCGATCGACCATGCCGATTTACGCGTACGCCTGCACCGCCTGCGGCCATCACTACGACCGCCTGCAAAAACTTTCCGATCCCGATCCTGACGCTTGCCCCGCATGCGGCGCGGACGCGGTCAAGCGGCAGATCACGGCGCCATCGTTCCGTTTGTCGGGCAGCGGTTGGTACGAGACCGATTTCAAGAAGGATGGCGACAGGAAACGTAATCTGGTCGAGAAAACGGAAGGTGCGAATTCGTCGGATGCCAAATCCGATACCAAGCCGGCGACGGATGCCAAGTCGAGCGAAAGCAAACCCGCCGACGCGAAGACAACGCCCCCGCCTGCACCCAAAAAAGAAGTCAAAGTCGAGTCCAAGCCGAAGCCGGCTGCGGAATAACGCCGGAACAAGGCGGCGCGCCTGGGTTTTTGCAGGAGGGGCTTCAGCTCCGAGGCTCGCAGATGATCAGCTTCGGGGCTGAAGCCCCTCCTGCAAACACAAAGCGATCAGCGCGTCGTCGATCGGGCGGCGCGCCAACGAAACGCGCAATTGCCGGTTTGGAAGCAGCCGACGCGCCGCAGCCGCTAAAATCGCGTCTTCCGGCCTGGCCGGCGCTTCCTTCGGCGACCGTACGGTCGCTCGCACCGCAACCCCCGGAGTTTCAATGCGTACCCATTTCTGCGGTCTCATCGACGCCGCGCTGATCGGCCAGACCGTCACCTTGTGCGGCTGGGCCGATGTCGCCCGCAATCTCGGCGGCCTGTGCTTCATCGATCTGCGCGACCACGAAGGCATCGTGCAGGTGGTCGCCGAGCCCGATGCCGATGCGCCGGGCAATGCCGACGTTGTAGCCGCAGCCGCGCAGGTCGGTTACGAGGATTGTTTGCGGGTGACCGGCATCGTGCGCGCGCGTCATGCCGTCAACGACAAGATCAAGACCGGCAAGATTGAAGTGGTTGCCACCAGGATCGAACTGCTCAACAAGGCCGAGCCACTGCCGTTCCATGCACACGAGAATCCGGGCGAGGAAACACGCCTGCGCTATCGCTATCTCGACCTGCGCCGACCCGAGATGCAGAAGATGATGCGCACGCGGATCAAACTGGTGCAGGCGTTGCGGCGCTGGCTGGACGCGCGCGAGTTCCAGGATATCGAAACGCCGATCCTGACCAAGGCCACGCCCGAGGGCGCGCGCGATTTCCTGGTGCCGGCGCGGATGCATCCGGGCGAGTTTTATGCGTTGCCGCAATCGCCGCAGCTGTTCAAGCAGATCCTGATGGTGGCCGGCTTCGATCGCTACTACCAGATCGCGCGCTGCTTTCGCGACGAAGCGCTGCGTGCCGACCGGCAACTGGAATTCACTCAGCTCGACATGGAATTCGCGTGGGTGTCCGAACGCGATGTGCAGGACGCGACCGAGGAGATGATCCGCACGGTGTTCCGTGAAGTGATGCAGGTTGAACTTGCTGCCGAGTTTCCGCGCCTGACGTATGCCGAGGCGATCCGTCGTTATGGTTCCGACAAACCCGACCTGCGCATCGACCTGGAACTGGTCGACATAGCAGAACTGGTCCAAGACTGCGAGTTCAAGGTGTTCAACGACTGGGCCAACGCGGACGGTGGCCGCGTGGTCGCGCTGCGCGTGCCGGGCGGCGCGACGCTATCTCGCAAGCAAATCGACGATTACGCCGCGCATGCCGCCAAGTACGGAGCCAAGGGCTTGGCATGGATGAAGTTTGGTGGTCATCCCGCGGAAGGAACGATTTCATCACCGATATTCAAGTTTCTCGGGCTTGAGTTGAGCGATGAGTTATATCGCCTCGCCGGTTGTGAAGCTGGCGACCTTTTGTTCTTCGGAGCGGGCACATACACACAAGTTTCCGACTTCATGGGCGCATTGCGCCTGAAAGTCGGCAAGGACCTGAATCTGGTCAGCGCTGCATGGACGCCGCTGTGGGTCACCGACTTTCCGATGTTCGA
>JAYTAY010000422.1:0-2822 GCA_043737255.1 Luteimonas sp. | reverse complement strand
AATCTTCGTGACTGCAGCGGTCTTCCAGCGCGTAGAAATCGCCGTCGTAGTTCAACACCAGGATCGGCGTGTCGCCGTCCCATGCGACTTTCGATTCGCCTGGCAGCAGTTCCGAGGTTGCGCACACACGAATCCAGGCGCTCATCTCAATCTTCTCGCAGGACTTTTTCCAGCACCTCAAAGCGCAGGTCGTCGCGCTTGGGAATGCCGAAACGCGCGTCGCCATACGGGAAGGGTTTGTAGATGCCGGTGCGGTGGTAACCGCGGCGCTCGTAGAACGCGATGAGTTCGTCCCGGATGTCGATCACTGTCATCCGCATCGATGGCAACCGCCAGTCGTCACGGACCATGCGCTCGGCTTCGCCCAGCAAGGTCTTGCCGACGCCACCGCCCTGCAAATCCGGCTGCACCGAAAACATGCCGAAGTAACCTGCGCCGTCTTCTTCGCTGACATGTGCGCAGGCAAGCATTTGCGCATCACGCTCGGCGATGATGACGCGACTGTACGGACGCTCGATGTCGTGGCGCAACACTTCCGCATCAATGCGGTTTCCGTCGAGAAAATCGGCTTCAGTGGTCCAGCCCTGCTTGCTGACATCGCCGCGGTAGGCGGAGGTCACCAGTGCAACAAGTGCGGATATGTCGTCGATACCGGCGCTGCGAAATGTCAGTTCGGTCATGTCAGGCGAGAAGTTTTCGGACTTTTTGAATTGCAGCGACGAACTGTTCGATTTCGTCGTGCGTATTGTAGAAAGCGAGCGATGCACGGCAGGTCGCGGCAACACCGTAAAAATGCATCAAAGGATGCGCGCAGTGATGACCGGAACGTACTGCGATGCCCTCGAGATCGAGTAGCGTGGCCAGATCGTGTGCGTGCGCGCCTTCGACCAGGAAGCTGACGACGGCCGCCTTCTCCTTCGCCGAGCCGACAATGCGCAAGCCATCGATTCGCGCGAGCTCTTCGTTCAAGTGGGCGAGCAATTCGTACTCGCGCGCTTCGACATTCGCCATGCCAAGCCCGTCGAGATAGTCGACCGCCGCGCCCAGGCCGATATGGCCCGCGATATTCGGTGTACCGGCCTCGAACTTGTGCGGCGCATCGTTGAATACAGTGCCATCGAAGCGCACTTCCTTGATCATTTCGCCGCCACCGAGGAATGGCGGCATCGCAGCCAGGTGTTCCTTGCGCGCCCACAACGCGCCTGTGCCGGTCGGGCCGCACATCTTGTGGCCGGTGAAGGCATAGAAATCGCAACCAATCGCGGCGATGTCGACCCGGCGATGCGGCAACGCCTGTGAGCCATCGACCACCGTGACGATGCCGCGCTTGCGCGCTTCGCGGCAGATCTCGCGCACCGGGTTGATCGTGCCGAGCACATTGCTGACGTGGGTCACGCCCAGCAACTTCACTTCCGGACTCATTGCCTTGTACAGGGCGTCGAGGTCGAGCACGCCCTCGTTCGTGATCTCGGCGACTTTGATCGTCGCACCCGTGCGTTTGGTCACCAACTGCCAGGGCACAATGTTGGCGTGGTGTTCCATCCGTGTCAGCAGAATGGCATCGCCGGGTTTCAGGCGCGGCAGCGCCCACGAATACGCGACGACATTGATCGCAAACGTGGTGCCGCTGCACAGCACCAGTTCGTCGCGTTGGACGTTGAGGAAGGCCGCCAGTTTTGTCCGTGCTGCCTCGTAGGCATCGGTCGCCTCGCTGCCGAGCGTATGCACGGCGCGGCTGACGTTGGCGTTGTGGCGGCGATAGAATTCGTCGACGGTTTCAATGACGGACACGGGCTTCTGTCCGGTATTGGCCGAGTCGAAATAGATCAGCGGCTTGCCGTTGATCTCGCGCGTGAGCAGCGGGAAATCGGCGCGGACGGCATTCCAGTCAATCTGCGGCTTGTCGAGTTGCGCGTTCACGCCGACTCCAGTTCTGCCAACCTGCGGTCGAGCATCGCGGTCATCGATTCGCGCAACTCGATGTCGTCAATGACACCCAAGGCTTCGCGGCAGAAGGCAGCGGTCAGCAATTCGCGCGCTGCATGTTCGGGGAGGCCGCGCGAGCGCAGGTAGAACATCGCGTTGTCGTCAAGCCGGCCGACGGTTGCACCGTGCGCGGCCTTGACTTCGTCGGCATGGATTTCCAGCACCGGTTGCGTGTCGATCTCGGCGGCGTCAGACAACAACAGGTTCTTGTTCGAGAGGTTCGCGTCGCTGCCGTCGGCGCCTGCGTGGATGGTGATGCCGCCATGGAACACCGCGCGGCTGCGGCCCGCGCCGAGGCCGCGCCACAACAATGCGCAGGTCGTGTCGCGGCCGATGTGGTCGACGCCGAGGCGGGTATCGAGATGGCGGCGTCCGGTGGCGAGCAGGACGCCGTTCGCGGTCAGGCGCGCGTTGTCGCCTTCCAGCCGCACGTTCAACTCGTGACGCGACAAGGAAGCGCCGAGTTCCAGGTCGACGCGGCGATAGTCGGCGTCGCTTGCGAGTACTGCATCAGTGCGCAGGATGGAGGTCGCCTGCGTGGCGTCATCCTGTATCCGGAGGTGGGTAAGCCTGGCGCCTGGCTTGAGATGGATTTGCGTGAGTTCATTGCCGAAATGCGCGTGCATGTCGGCGCCGAAGCGATGTTCGACAATGGTCGCGGTTGTGTTGTCGCCCAATTCGATCAGATGGCGGAGGTGCCAGGCTTGATCGGAGGCTGCGGAAGCTCCGACAAAGACGAGGTGGATTGGCGTCGCGACTTCGATGCCAGTCTCGATGCGAAGCACGACCCCTTCGTTGGCCAGCGCAGCGTTGAAACGCGCGAAAACTTCGTCCTG
>JAYTAY010000421.1:0-6660 GCA_043737255.1 Luteimonas sp. | reverse complement strand
GTTGCCGGCGATGTTTGCGATGGCGGCGCCAAATCGAACCACGTAGCCCGGGCGGAGTGCAGCGATACCCGGGGCCTTTCATCACCGGAGAAAAAGAGCCCCGGGTATCGCTGCGCTCCACCCGGGCTACGAATGTGTTTTTGTTGCATGCAAACGTCACGCTTAGAAATCTGCACTCGTTGCTTAACCGCGTTCTGGCGGCACTCACTTAGACTCCACGCACGCCCAGGGTGAATCGTGCATGCAGAGTATTTCTCGCCATCGCCTGTGGATCGTGCTGCTTGCGCTCGCGCTCGCCTTCGGTTTCCTCGGCACGCGCGGCATCTGGGATCCCGACGAGGGCCGCTACACCAATGTCGCCATCAACATGCTCGACAGCGGCGACTGGCTCAATCCGCGCCGCAACGACGAAGTCGGCCACTGGACCAAACCACCGCTGACCTACTGGACCATCGCCGCCAGCGTCGGCATGTTCGGCAAGAACGCGTGGGCCGCGCGCCTGCCCGCCGCACTGTCGTACCTGTTGTGCATCTGGCTGGCATGGCGGATCACGCGACGGCTGGCGCCGGGCGCCGAAGACACCGCGGCGGTCGTGTACGCAACAATGCTCTTTACGCTGGGCGTATCGCAATTCATCACCGCCGATTACGTGCTCGCCGCATGCGAAACGCTGGCGGTGTGGGGCTTCATCGAAGCGCGTTTTGGAAGCTCCGCGCACGCGCGGCGATGGATGGCACTGATGTGGGCTGGTTTCGCGCTGGCATTTCTGGCCAAGGGACCGCCGGCGTTGTTGCCGCTGCTGGCGATCATCGTGTTCGATCGCGTCATGCCGGCCGGCGACCGGCACCGGCTGTTCATCGCCAGCGGGTTGGTGTTGTTCGCATTGCTGGCGTTACCGTGGTTTGTGGCGGTGATCTACAACAATCCGGGGTTGTTCGAGTATTTCATCGGCGACGAGGTGGTCAATCGCGTCACCACCAACGAGTTCGGCCGCCACGGCGAGTGGTATGGCTGGCTGGAAATCTATGCGCCCACGCTGCTGCTCGGCACGTTGCCGTGGACGCTCGATCTGCTGCGCTGGGCGAAATCGCTGCCGACGTCGATCGGACACTGGTGGCGTGTTCGCACGGCGCGCGGCCACGAGGCGCCGGCGGTGTTGCTGGCCTTGTGGGCGTTGTTGCCGCTGCTGGTGTTCTGCCTGTCGCAATCGCGGATGCCGCTGTATGTGCTGCCTTTGTTCGTGCCGCTGGCGGTACTCGTGGCGCGGCAACGGCAGGCCGACGGGCGCGCGTTGCCACGCTGGCCGCTGCTGCTGGTGTGGGCGGCGTGCCTGCTGGGATTGAAATTGGCGGCGGCGCAGTGGCCGACGCACAAGAACTCAGCGGAATGGGCGAATGCGCTCCGGCAGCGCGTGCCGGGCCCGATCCATGAAGTCGTGTTCGTGGACGACATGGCGCGCTATGGACTGCGCCTGCACCTCGATGCGGAAGTGGAGAAACTCTCGCTGCTGCCGCAAGCCGAAGCCCGCTTCAATCCAACCCACGACGAACCGCTCAGAGAGGAACTGGCAGAAGCCGAGCCCGGTGTGGTCTATGTCGCCAAGGGTGAATCGTGGCCGCGACTGCACACGCAGATTGCAGCGTCCGGCTACATCGCCACGCCGCATGGCGCGCTGTACGAAGAACGCGTGGTGTTTACCGTTGCGCCGAAACCAGTGCAGTAACCCCGTCGTTCGTAATCACCGCGGGACTAAAGACGCCAACCTACTGCGCAGCATTCAAACGCGACAACCCTTCATTGAGCATCAACCGCGTCGCCGCCGCGCGCTCGGCCAACGGCTGCGTCTGCAGCGACTCCAGCATCCAGCGAAGCGAACGGCAACTCGACTCGCGGCTGGCCTTGTCGCTGCCCGTCGTGGTCAACCCCGCGACAAATCCATCGTGCAGGATGGCCGCGCGGGCGCCTGCCGATTTGAGCACCTGTCGCGCAGCGGCGGCATCGTAGGGTTGCGGCCGGCTTTGCAGCCCGGCAACGGCGATGTCGGCAATCGCGCTGATGAAACGCTCGCGGCTGGATTCCCCCAAGCGGTTGGCGGCGAGGGTGAATCCTTCGACGCTGCGATCGGCATCGGGCTGGAACAAGCTGCAGATGGTCCTGGCCTCATCGGGAATCTGCGAGGAGGCATGCACGGCCTGGAACAGACTGTCGATCGAGCTGTTCGGCGCGCGCCGCACGATGTCTTCGGTGCCGGACATCAACGCGGTCGGGTCGAAATCGCCGAAATCGAACACCGGTTCTTGGGCGGGCACGAGGGACGGCGCCGCAAGCAACAACGCGCATGCAAACAACCTGAACTTCGACATGGAAGACATCCGGTAGAAACCGTGGCGAGTTTAGTCGGCGCATTCTGAATCGCGGCGGGCACTCATCGGATGAGTGTCGTATTTGCCCCACGGGGACAACGCGGTTCCAGCGAGCGGTGTAGCCGCTAACGCCGGCGAATCGGGATGTTCGATAGTGGTATTGCAGCCACATCGAAGCCACCTTCGCGGATCGGCGCGCCGTGGTCCGGCGCCCACGCGTGGGCGTAGACCACGTCCCAGGTCGCCGGCAGTTGGCCATCGCTGCGGCGTTCGCGCTCGTATGCGGACGCGGCGTTGGCGAAGCGCGATTTTCCGGTCAGCGTCTGCCGTCGCTTCTGCAGCGCATTGGTCGCGCCCAGCGCCCGCAACTCGCGCATCAGCGCCGGCAAGTCGGGATATCCCGGCACGAACACGTCGCGGTCCAGCACCGGATCGCGAAAGCCGGCCATCATGATCGCGTCGCCGAACTGCGCCATCGACACGAACGGACTGACGTGCGGCGTCGCGTCGGCCTGCGCAAACGCATCGTGCAATTCAACCAGGGTTTCGCGGCCAAAGGTCGAACACAGCAGCAGACCGCCGGGTTTGAGCACGCGCCGGAAACCCGCGAACAACGCTGGCAGGTCATCGATCCATTGCAGGCAGAGATTGGAAAACAGCACGTCGACGCTGCCTTCGGCGATCGGCAGCGCAGCGGCATCGGCGCAGATGCGATGAAACGCGCGCCGCAACGGCCGCCAGCCGCCCACGTGCGCGCCGGCTGCGTGCAGCATCGGCAGCGCGAGATCGATGGCGATGACCTGCGCGCGTGGCCAGCGTTGTTGCATCGTCGCGGCGGCACGCGCGGGGCCGCAGCCGACATCGAGCAGCACCTGCGGCGCGGCGCGATCGTTACTGCGGTTTTCGTAATAGTCCAGTGATTCGAGCAGGCGCGATTCGACTTCGCGCTGCAGGGCCGCAGCAGATTCGTAACTCGCCGCCGAACGCGCAAAGGCGCGACGCACCTGGCGGGTGTCGAAAATGTCGTTGGAAGGCGTTTTGCCCATGCAGGTGGTGGCTCTCGCAGTGTGTTGCGCTTTGTTTGTGCTTTAAGTTTTTGCGCTTTCGTGGTTCTTGTTCTTGCCGTCATCCCCGCGAAGGCCGGGACCCAGTGACTTTGCGCTGCGCTTCCAGTCTGCTGCCAATAGCACGAGTCGCTGGGTCCCCGCCTTCGCGGGGATGAGAGTTTAGGGATTCGACGAAATCACAAACCGCCTGCGCAACCCCATCCGCATGTCCGATCAACGGCGCGTGCGCCCCGCGCGCGATCGACAGGTGCGTTGCATTGCCTGCCATTTGCACCGCGTTGTCGATTCCTGCCACCGGCACCAATCGATCACGGCGTCCGGAGATCCACAAACTGGGACAGGTCAGCATTGGCAACACCGACCGCAGGTCGGTCGATTGCAGCAACTGCAGACCTGCCTGCAATGCGGACGCCGTGGGTTCGCCGCGCGCGTACAACTCTTGCCGCAACCATCGCAATTCCTCGCGTGCATGTTCGGACCCCAGCGTGTCCAGTGTGAGGAAGCGCTCCAGCGTACCGCGATGCTCCTGTTGCAGATCGTGCGCGAATTGCGCGAAAACGCTGCCGTCGACCGCATGCGGCCAGTCCGGTGCGTGCACGAAGCGCGGCGTGGCGCAAACCATCACCAATCCCTGCACGCGGTCGGGTCGCGTAGCCGCCGCATGCAACGCGAACAGGCCGCCCAGCGACCAGCCCAGCCAGACCGCAGACGGCGTCCGCGCTGCAATCTGCGCGACGCAGGCGTCAAGTTGCAGTGGCGTGTCGTTGTCGCGGCTCAGGCCATGGCCAGGCAGGTCGACGCGATACAACGTGTAGCCATCCGATAACTGCTGCACCAGCGGCGCAAACACGCCGCCGTGCAAGGCCCAGCCGTGGAGCATGACGATGGCCGGACCGCGCCCGGACACTTCGATGTGCAGGCCGTCGCTCATGCTGTGAATGGATGTCGCCGCGCCGCAACCCACAACGACTGCGTCCGGGAATGCAGCGGCGTTGTTGTGGCGTTGCGACTTCGGGAGTGGCGCACCGTTTCACTCTGCCGTTGCGTGCCTGGCGGCAAGCACATCGCGGATCCCCGCCACCGCTTCGAGCAGGCCATCGATGTCGGCCGTGGTATGCAGCGCCGACAGGGTGATGCGCAGGCGTGAACGTCCCTCTGGCACCGTCGGCGGACGAATCGCCGCGACCCAGTAACCCGCCGCGCGCAAGCCCTCGGCAAAGGCGATGGCGTGTCCTTCGCTCACACACAGCAACGGCTGGATCGGCGTGTCCGACGGCATCAGCTCCAGGCCATGCAATACGGCGACATTGCGGAAGTGGGCGATCAACAGCTGCAGCGTTTCGCGCGGCTGCGCGTTGCTGCGTGCGCTGCGCACCGCGGTCAGCGAGGCCATGGCCTGCGCCGGCGGCAGCGCGGTGGTGTAGAGATACGGCCGCGCGACTTCGGCCAGATGCCCGATCAGGTGTTCGTCGCCAACCACGACCGCGCCATAGCTCCCCAGCGCCTTGCCCAGCGTCACCAGTTGCAACGGCACGTCCTTCGCAGTGAGCCCGGCCGCCGCAACAGTGCCGCGGCCCTGCTCGCCGAGCACACCGACGCCATGCGCGTCATCGACATACAGCAATGCATGCTGCATGCGTGCGGCCAGCGTCAGCATTTGCAGCGGCGCGACATCGCCATCCATGCTGAAGACGCCGTCGGTGGCGAGCATCGCGGCAACGCCGGGCACGGTGGCCAACTGACGCAGCGCGCCTTCGGCGTCGCCATGCGGGTAACGACGCAGGTGACAGCCGCTCAGGTGCGCGGCATCGACCAGGCTGGCGTGGTTGAGCCGGTCCTGCACGCAGACATCGTCGCCCTCCAGCAACGACTGGATGACCGCCAGGTTGGCCATGAAACCGCTGCCGAACAACAGACCGCGCGGGTAGCCGAGCCAGTCCGCCACCTCCCGCTCCAATGCCTCATGCGCGGCGTGGTGTCCGCACACCAGATGCGATGCGCTGCTGCCGATGCCGTGCCGCGCCACGCCTTCCTGCATCGCCGCGATCGCGGCGTACTGTTGCGACAGGCCCAGATAGTCGTTGCTGCAGAAACCGGCCAGCCAATGGCCGTCGACTTCATAGCGCACGCCTTCGCGTCGCGTCACCACCTGCCGGACGCGGGTGCGCAGCTGCGTGACCCGTTGGGCACGCAGTGCGGCGATGCGTTGGTACAGGTCGGTGCGCATGCTCAGGCGGCTTCGACGATGCTGGCGTGCACAGGTCCGGATGCAGCCTGCATAGGCATCGGCCGCAAGCCCAGCCGCTCGAACAATGCGCGGTCGCGCTCGACATCGGGATTGCCGGTGGTCAGCAATTTTTCACCATGGAAGATCGAGTTGGCGCCTGCCGCAAAACACAACGCCTGCAATTCATCGCTCATCGATTCGCGTCCCGCGGACAGCCGCACCATCGAGCGCGGCATCAGCAGGCGCGCCACCGCAATCGTGCGCACGAATTCAAACGGATCGAGTTCGGCCGTGCCCATCAGCGGCGTGCCTGCGACCTGCACCAGCCGGTTGATCGGTACCGAATCCGGATGCGCGGGCAAATTCGCCAGCGCCTGCAACAACCCGGCGCGTTGCGCGCGCGATTCGCCCATGCCGACGATGCCGCCGCAGCAGGTCTTCATGCCGGCGTCGCGCACAAGCGCAAGCGTGTCGAGGCGATCCTGGTAGTCGCGGGTGTGGATGACTTCGCCGTAGAACTCCGGCGCGGTGTCGAGGTTGTGGTTGTAGTAGTCCAGGCCGGCGTCTTTCAGCGCGGTCGCCTGCTGGCCGCTGAGCATGCCGAGCGTGGCGCAGGTTTCGAGGCCCAGCGCTTTCACTTCGCGGATCATCTCGGCGACCTTGGGGATGTCGCGATCCTTCGGCGAACGCCACGCCGCGCCCATGCAGAAGCGCGAGGCGCCGGCAGCCTTGGCTTGTCGGGCTTTTTCAAGCACCGCATCGGTGCTCATCAGCTTGGTCGCATCGACGCTGGTGTGGTAGCGCGCGGCCTGCGGGCAATAGCCGCAGTCCTCGGGACAGCCGCCGGTCTTGACCGACAACAAGGTGCTGACCTGGACTTCGGCGGGATCGAAATGCTGGCGATGCGCGCTGCCAGCGCGGTGCAGCAGTTCGGTGAACGGGAGCGCCAGCAGTGCTTCGATCTCGTCGCGGGTCCAGTCGTGGCGTCCTTCGTCAAGCTCGG
>JAYTAY010000420.1:0-6679 GCA_043737255.1 Luteimonas sp. | reverse complement strand
GATGGCGCCTGGATGCCTGCTGAGTTTGTGAGGCCAGCCCAGCCGACATGGTTCCCTCTTGATTGACGGGTGGACGGAAGTCTAGACCGTCGCTTTTTGCAGGAGCGTCCCATGGGCGCGATGAGGTTCCACCGGTAAGGCCCATCGCGCCCATGGGGCGCTCCTGCAGGAAACATGCTGCGCATTCTTCGGGAGGGCTCACGCCACCACCATCGGTGTCGGCTAAGCTTCGTCCATGCGCGAACTTATCCTGTTAAGACATGCACACGCCGACGAGGCGATTCCCGGCCAGGCCGATATGGATCGGCCCCTGTCCGCCGAGGGCCTGGCGGAAGCCGAAGCCGCGGCCGTGTGGCTCGCCGAGCAAAACCTGATCCCCGATCGCGTGCTGTGTTCGCCCTCGCGGCGCACCCGCGAAACCATGGAAGCGGTGCTGGCCAAGGTAGGTTACGTCGACCAGCGGCTGGACGATGGCATCTACGAAGGCACGTCCGGCACCCTGGCCGGATTGGCCGACGCCCATCGCGAAGCGGAGCGCCTGCTGCTGGTCGGCCACAACCCCGGTCTCGAACAATTGGCCGCACTGATGCACAGCGGCCAGTCCGGCGACCACCGCGGCATGCCGCCGGGCGGCATCGTGGTGTTGACCATGCCCGTCGACGCCAACATCGAGCCGGGCATCGCCCAGCTGTCCGCGTTCTGGTGGCCATAAGCCACGACGTGGGCGTCACGCGCTGGACCGCAATCGTCAGCCTCGTCATGGCGCTGGCGTGCGCAGCGGCCGTCGCGGCCGAAATCGACAGTGCGCAATCTCAATTCGGATTCAGTTTGCAGACGCGCTGGGGGAAGACGTTCGCGGGACGCTTCCCGCGCGCCGAAGGCGCCGTGACGATTCTGGCCGATGGCCGCCAGCAGGTTCGGTTGCAACTGGACACGCGCGCGGTCGAGATCGTCGGCAGTCGTCGCTACACCGATTTCAGTCGCGGCGAAACATTCTTCGATGCCGCACGACATCCCGCCATCGAATTCGTGTCCGACCCGTATCCCGAAGCGCTGCTGCACAGTGGCGGCGACCTGGCCGGTCAACTGACCTTGCGCGGCATCAGTCGTCGCGAAGTCTTCGTGATCGCACCCGCTGCCTGCGCGCGTCCGTTGCACGCGTGTGACGTGATCGCGCGCGGCAGTGTGCACCGCGAGCACTACGGGATGGACGCTTACGGCTATCTCCTACGCAACCGCGTGCAGTTCACCTTGAACGTGCGCGTTCGTTCGCAGGATGACGTGTGAAGCGCGGCCGCATCGACACGTTCCGCGCACTGGTGCTGGTGGCGTTCGCGTTGCTGTCGAGCGCCTGCGCGACCCTGTCGTCCGCGCAGCGCGAACGCGCCACCAGCATCGCCGTGGCGGCGCGCTCGACCCGGATCGACTGTGCAAGCGCCAACCGCTGCGCCTCCGCATCGCCGCTGCGCGACCTGGGTGACAAGGCGTTCGCAGAATCCGGCCCGCAAACGCCGCGGCATTACGCGGTGATCCTGGACCAAGGCACCGACGCGTTGCTCGCGCGCGTCAACCTGATGCGCAGCGCACGCACGGGCATCGACCTGCAGACCTATATCTTCGACGAGGACGACGCCGGGCGACTGGTGCTGGACGAATTGATGAAGGCGGCGCGGCGCGGCGTGCGCGTGCGTGTGTTGCTCGACCAGCTGTCGGCGTTGAAGAATGTTGACACGCTGGCGGCGCTGACTGGGGCGCACAGCAATTTCGCGATCCGCATCTACAACCCGGTGCTCAACCGCGCCAAGCTCAGTTATCCGCAATACCTGCTGGCAGCAGCCTGTTGCTTCCGCCAGCTCAACCGGCGCATGCACAGCAAGTTGTTGCTGATCGACAACGACATCGGCATCACCGGTGGTCGCAATTACCAGAACGACTATTACGACTGGGACCCGGAATTCAACTTCCGCGACCGCGACCTGCTGGTGGCCGGGCCGGTCGCGCGCGAGATGGCGGAGAACTTCGACGCGTTCTGGACCTCGCAACGCAGCCGGCCGGTGGAAACGTTGGGCGATGTCGGCAAGCGGTTGCTGCGTGGAGGCGTACCGCCGTTGCCTGCCATCCAGTACGAGCAGCCGCAACGCGCCGCCGCGATGCTTCGCGATGCCGATGACGCGAGCTTGGTGCAGGCGCAATTTGTGGCGCCGGCGTTGCCGGTTGGGCGGGCGGTTTTCATCGCCGACCTGCCGCAGAAACATCGTCGTGAACGCGCCGTCGCGCGCGCCGCCGCGCCATCGTCGCCGGTGCTGCGTGGCTTGATCGAGTCGGCGCAGCGCGAAGTGCTGCTGCAAACACCGTATCTGGTGCTGTCGCAGCCCGCGCAACAAATGTTCCGTGCCGTGCACAACAGGACGCCGGCGCCACGCATTGTGATCTCGACCAACAGCCTGGCCTCGACCGACTCCTTCATCACCTACGCGTTGGCACACAAATACAAGCGGCGTTACCTGCGCGATTTCGGTTTCGAGATCTACGAGTACAAGCCCTATCCCGCCGCCGCGCCGGTGGATCTGCTCGCGACCGGCGCCGACCTGCCGGTGTCGGTGGCGCCATTGACGCTTTACGACGAAGTGCCTGATTCATCTCGTCCGCAGGCCCGTCCACAACGCGACAACTCCTTCCAGCGCGAATATTTCGCCAGCCGCTATTTCGGCAGCAACGCCAACGCGCCGGTACCGCTCAAGCACGCTGGCGTGCGCATCGGCATGCATGCCAAGTCGATGGTCATTGATGACCGCATCGGCGTGGTCGGCACGCACAACTTCGATCCGCGCGGCGACCGCTACAACACCGAGAACGCGGTGCTGATCGACGATGCCAACTTTGCGCAAGCGCTCGCCGCCAGCATCCGTCGCGACATCGCCCCCGACAATTCATGGGTCATTGCACGCCGCGACAAACTCCCGGTGTTTTCCGGCCTTGAGTATTCGCTGGCCAAGATTTCGGAACGGCTGCCGATCTTCGACCTGTGGCCGGTGGGCTACGCGACCAGTTACGAATTCCAACCGGGAACACAGTGTCCGCAGCCGTTGCGGCCGAACGACCCGCGGTTTCGCGAATGCCATGTCCCGGTCGGTGACTATCCCGAGGTCGATATCGGTTTCCGCTGGCTGAGCACGAAGATCTTCACCGCGTTCGGGGCAGGGTTGGCGCCGATTCTGTAGAGCGCCCCATGGTCGCGATGGGCGTTACCGGCAAGGCCCATCGCGCCCATGGGGCGTTCCTACAAAGCAGCCGAGTCCAGACGCATGACTTCTGGGCCATGCACGGTCAAAACTGGTGTTGTACTTTACCAACACACCAACCCACACCGGAGCCCGCCATGAACACCCTCAAGTCCGTCCAGCAGACCAAATCCACCCCGCCCACCCAGGCGCAATCCGCAACCCGTCGCCCACCGCACCGTACCCGTGATTTCGGCGTCGGCTATGGCAGCAGCAGCGGCTATGCCTCCGAGCGCCGCTACACCCAAGACTGGGGCCAGGTGCGTTTTCGTCTGGCCTGATCACGCCACGTGACGCGTTCCCTCGCATGAACGGATTGACGTGTTCGCAGCTGCCAGCCTAGTCTTCCGCTTCCCTCGCCCAAACGGACCTGTCATGTCGATTTCGCTGACCATCGAGCTGAACGACCGCGATCTTGCGCACTTCAACAACGCCATGGAAGCGGCGACCAAGGCGGCTGAGGGCAAGAGCCCCGAAGAGGTCATCAAGGCAGCCGGCAAGCTGCTGATGGATGCGCAGAAAGTACATGTTCCCGACTTCATCCTTCAGCGCCTGTTGCAGCTCGACAACATGATCGCGATGGTCCGTGACCAGGGCTGGATGCTGTCCGATGAGGACAAGCAGCGCGTGATGTCGGCGCTGGTCTACTTTGCAGATCCGTCCGACGTTATTCCCGACCACATGGAAGTGTTGGGCTACCTCGACGATGCGATCATGATTGAACTATGCGTCAAGGAGCTCAAGCATGAACTCGATGCCTATGAGGACTTCTGTGACTTCCGCCAGCACGAAGCCGAAAAGCGCGGCTTGAATCCGGCTGCTGTGGAACGCGCGGAATGGCTCGACAGCCGTCGCGAGGAACTGCAGGACCGCATGCACACGCGTCGCGAGCGCGACTTTGGCACGGGTTATGGCAACAGCAGTGGATATGCCACCAAGCGTACGTACACACGCGGCTGGCGCCCCAGCGCATTCAAGTTCGGCTGATCGCGCCGACCCGAAATCAAATAGGTGTTCCGTAGCGGCATCACCCTCGACGCGCTGAATGCGATGTCGCGCGACACCCTGATGGAGCCGCTCGGCATCCGTTTCACAGAACTCGGCCCCGACTACCTGCGCGGCACCATGCCGGTGGATGCGCGCACGCTGCAGCCGTACGGGCTGTTGCACGGCGGCGCCTCGGTGGCGCTGGCCGAGACGCTGGGCAGCACCGCCGGCGGACTGTGCGTGGATGCGGCGCAAGGCGTTGTCGGCATCGAGATCAACGCCAACCATCTGCTTGGCGTGCGGGAGGGCATGGTGACCGGCACCGCGCGCGCAGTGCATGTCGGTCGCAGCACGCAGGTGTGGGAAATCCGCATCGAAGACGACCACGCGCGGCTTGCCTGCATCTCTCGCCTGACCCTGGCCGTGGTGCAGCGACGCTGACGATTCGGGTTAATCCGCTTGCGGGGACTAACGGCCGACGTGAACGTGAAGTCTGCGCCAGGAGCGTGGTTCGACAAGCTCACCACGAGCGGGATCACTTTTTAGACCGTCCCTTGGACACATCGCCATACCTTGGCGACGCTCTAATGCGGTTGTGTATGGTGTTGGCATGACCCACGCGCCCCCGTCCAATCCGCTTGCGCGTGCCTTCCGCTACGTGTTGCGCGTGCCGCTGTTGCTGTGGCACCTGCTGGTCCATTTGCCGATCGTGCTGCTGCTGATCACCCCGCTGACGGCGGGTGTGCGCATCGGTGGCGACCGGCTGGACCATCGGCTGATCCGCTGGTGGTCCGCGGGGATGATGCGCATTTTCGGTTTCCGGTTGCGGCGTGTTGGAACACCGCTACAGGGCGCGGCCGTGTTTGTCGCCAACCACGTCAGCTGGATCGATATTGTGGCGCTGCACAGCCAGCGGATGATGGGTTTTGTCGCCAAGCGTGAGATCGCGGGCTGGCCGCTGATCGGCTGGATGGCGTTGCGCGCTGAAACCATTTATCACCAACGCGGTAGCCAGGAATCGCTCGGTGGCGTGCTGCACGAGATGCTGGCGCGGTTGCGAGCGGGACGCTCGGTCGGCGTGTTTCCGGAAGGCTGCACCCGCGACGGCCGCGACATCGGCCCGTTCCATGCACGCATCTTCCTGGCCGCGGTGGAAGCGGGGGCGCCGGTGCAACCGGTGGCATTGCGTTATGGCGAACACGCATCGGCGCAACACATCGTCGCGTTCCAGCCGGGCGAGGATTTCTTCAGCAATTTCATGCGCCTGCTCGGTGAACCTTCGCGCGCCACCGAAGTGAATTTCCTCGAGCCGATCGCGCCCGGCGATGCCGATGGCCGCCGCCGCATCGCCGAGCTTGCGCGCGAGCGGATCATCGCCGCGATGGCGGCGTAGTGGACGCGCGCGCCATGCTGACCGCCGCCGACTATCGACCGCCGCACTGGCTGCGCAACCGGCATGTGCAATCCATCCTCAGCTCCAGCCCGCTGCGCGTGCGGCGCGGCCAGCAGCTGCTCGCGGACACGCGCGCAGTCACCAGCGAACACATCATCGACGGCGGCGATGGCGTGCGCCTGCAGGGCCTGCATAGTGTGATGCCGGGATCGGCGCCGCGCAGGCTGGCGCTGCTGTTGCACGGCTGGGAAGGCAGCGTCAATTCAAGCTACATGCGATTGACCACCGCGCACCTGCTGGCCAAGGGCTTCAACGTGTTCCGGCTGAACTTTCGCGACCACGGCGATACCTACCACCTCAACGAAGCCCTGTTCCACTCCAACCGAATCGATGAAGTGGTGCATGCGGCGCGCGAGGTGTCGAATCGATTCGCAACCCAACCGATGGTGGTCGCCGGCTATTCGCTGGGCGGCAACTTCGCCTTGCGCGTGGCCTTGCGCGCGCCGGCGGCGGGCTTATCGCTGGCACATGCAGCAGCGGTATGTCCGGTGCTCGATCCCGCCAGGACGATGACGCAAATGGAACAAGGCGTTGGTTTCTACAACTGGTATTTCGCGCACAAGTGGCGCCGCTCGTTGGTGCGCAAACGAAAGTTGTTTCCGCAGCAACACGATTACGATGATCGACTGTTGAAACAGGGCCTGCGCGACCTGACCCGCTGGCTGGTGGAACAGCACACCGACTTTGCAACGCTGGATGCCTATTTCGACGGCTACAACATCGCCGGCGAGCGCATGGCCGGGCTCACCGTGCCCGTCAGCATCCTCACCAGCGAAGACGATCCGGTGATCCCGGTCTCCGATTTCCGTGGCTGGCAGTTACCGGAGCACGCGCATCTGGAAATCGCGCGCTGGGGCGGGCATTGCGGATTTTTGCAGAGCGCTAAACTCGATGGGTTCGCGGAGCGGTGGGTGGCGGATCGATTGGCGAGCGCGGTCGCAGCCGACGACGGTGCATC
>JAYTAY010000419.1:0-6707 GCA_043737255.1 Luteimonas sp. | reverse complement strand
TCGAACACGTTGTCGACATTTTGCAGGTACATGCACAGACGTTCGAGGCCGTAGGTGATTTCGCCCAACACCGGTTTGCATTCGATGCCGCCGGCCTGCTGGAAATAGGTGAACTGGGTGACTTCCATGCCGTTCAACCACACTTCCCAGCCCAGCCCCCATGCACCGAGCGTCGGCGACTCCCAGTTGTCCTCGACCAGGCGCAGGTCGTGCACCTGTGGATCGACGCCGAGCGCCTTCAACGACTCGAAATACAGCTCGACGATGTTGTCGGGATTGGGCTTCATCGCTACTTGATATTGGTAGTAGCGCTGCAGGCGGTTGGGGTTGTCGCCGTAACGACCGTCGGTGGGACGGCGACACGGCTGCACGTACGCGGCGTTCCACGGCTCCGGGCCGAGCGCGCGCAGGAACGTGGCGGGATGGAACGTGCCGGCGCCGACCTCGAGATCCAGCGGCTGGATCAGCACGCAACCCTGCGCGGCCCAGTACTGGTTGAGGCGCAGGATCATGTCCTGGAAGGAGGGTCCCTGGAGGGTCGGTTCGGCCATGAGAGCGGGTCGGAAACGCGGGGTGGGCAGTATAGCGATGGGTTTTGGATCGCCCTTGTCCCACGGAGACCCTTCGCTCGTGGGCGCCCTGGCAGCGCTGCTCTTGAAGCCCGCCACTTCAAGGCAGGTTGAGTGGGGATGGTCTTGACGTTCGTGGTGACTTCAAGATCAGCAACAACACCATCCCCATCCCGACCTTCCCCTTGAAGGGGAAGGGGACAAGCAAGAGCAGCGGAGCAAGCTCCACTCTACGAAGGCGTGCTTGCCGTGACTGCGTTGGCGGGAAGCATGCAAAGAATCTTTTCCCGGCCCCCGGATTTGACGACACTGGCGGCATGCACGCGCCCTTCCTGATTCTCGAAACCGGACAGCCAGTCGCCTCGATGCGACGGCATGGTTCGTTCTCGCACTGGATCCGGGTCGCTGCCGGTCTGCAGGCCGACGATGCGGTGATCTGCCGCGTCGCCGATGGTGAGGCATTGCCGCGTCGCGATGGTTTCGCCGGGGTCATGGTCACCGGCTCGGCGGCGATGGTCACCGAGCGCCGCGACTGGAGCGAACGCAGCGCCGCATGGCTGCACGATGCCGCGCATGCCGACACGCCGCTGTTCGGCATCTGCTACGGCCACCAGTTGCTGGCGCATGCGCTGGGTGGCGAGGTCGGCGACAACCCGGCCGGCCGCGAAATGGGCACGGTCGCCCTCGCGCTGCATTCGCATGCCCACCACGATCCGCTGTTCGCCGGCCTGCCCGCCAGCATGCCGGCGCAGGTTACGCACCTGCAGACCGTATTGCGTGTGCCCGCAGACGCCACGGTGCTGGCCAGTTCCGGTCAGGACCAGTGCCATGCCTTCCGCTGGCGCGACCGTGTCTGGGGCGTGCAATTCCACCCCGAATTCAGCGCGCAGCACATGCGCGGTTACGTGCACGCGCGTCGCGATGCGCTCACCGGCGAAGGCCGATGTCCGGATCGGCTGTCGCGCGAGATTTCCGCCGCGCCGCATGCGCGCGCCGTGCTTCGGCGCTTCACCGGGCATGCCCGCAGACTGCGCGCCGGCTGATGCCATCGCGTACGATGACGCGGTTGCGGGGACCACATTTTCAACGGGGAATGCACACATGACGACGCGCGCGATGGGGCCGGCTGCGGGCTGGCATTGGCTCAAGCACGGCATCAATCTGGGCCGTCACAATCCGAAAGCCATTTTTGGCGCGGTCGGATTGGTCGCGCTGGTGGCATTGATCCCCAGCCTGATCCAGCTGCTGTTGACCCAGGGCTTGAAGCTGGGGCCGGAAACGGTATTGAGCGTGGTCGGATTGACGACGCTGCTGTCGATCGTGGTCTATCCCCTGCTGATCGGCGGCGTGCTCCGCGTCATCGACGCATCGGAGAACGGCCGCCCCACGCACGCCACCGCGGTGTTTGACACGTTCAAGCCCGATCACGGCGCCGGCAGGCTGATCGGCTTCGGCGTGCTGCTGACGGTGCTGTACATCGCCGCGTTCGTCGCGGTGATCGGCCTGTTCGGCAAGGATTTTTTCGGCTGGTACCTGCAGGTAATCTCCACCGCCATGCAGGCACAGGCGCCAACTATGCCGGCCACATTGCCGGCGATGCCCGAGGGACTGGGCCTGGTGATGGCGTTCGGCACGCTGGTGGGATTGTTCTTTGGCGGCGTCTACGCGATCGGCTTCGGCCAGGTGGCGCTGGGCGGCCGCGGGATCGGCGAGGCGCTTGCCGATGGCGTCAAGGGCACGCTGAAGAACGTGCTGCCGATCGTGCTCGCGGCGATCATCGTCATCGTCGGCTTCATCGTGATCGCGCTGGTGTTCGGATTGGTGGGCATGCTGGTCGCGGTGATCGGCAACCTGCTGCATCCGACGGTAGGCATGCTGCTGCTGGCGCCGCTGTACATCGGCTTCCTGCTGGTGCTGTACGTGGTGATGTTTGGTGCGATGTATTTCATGTGGCGCGATGTGGCTGGGCAAGGCGCATCGATAGCGCACAACCAGGTCGAACTCTGACGCCGGCTGCGGCGCGCCGACCTAGAGCTGTTGGTAAAGCGCCAGTTCCAATGCGTTCTGGATCCGTTGCATCAACCATGCGGTGGCTGCAACCACCGCCAGTGCCTGCAAGCACAACCAGATGCGCGTCCAGACCGGCAATTTGCCTGAGTCACGCTGCCTCACGCGCGTCCCGGCAACGTAGTCATGCAGTGCGCGCTTGTGTGGTGGCAGTGCCGCCAGCGCGTGACCGAGGTTCAGCGTCAGCCAGGACAGCAGGCCGGCAACATGCCGTGAGGCGGCGCGCAAAAACCCGGGGCGTTGGCCGCGAAGATCGGTCACCGCAAGGTCGAGCGCGCGTTTGCCGGGTGTCGCCTGCCAGGGCGACGCTTCAAACGCCACCCAGTAGATGGCCGCCAGCACGACGAAGGCGGTGAATCCCGGTTTCAAGGCATCGGCCAACGCTGCCTGCAGGCTGGCGACCGAGCGAAGCAGGATGTCGTCATGCAGCCATGTCTGCGCCAGCAGCAAGGGATGTTCTGCGGAACGCAAACCAACGATGGCGAGTGCCGCGAATCGTGCAGCAACGGCATCGAACGTTTCAGCAATGCCGATCGCGCTAGATTGCCAATGCGGCCAGACGAAGATCGCCACCGGCGCGGCGATGATGGCAGCATCGACCGACCAGGCCGCATACCGTCGCCAGAAACCGGCCGCAATCATCGCGGGATCGAGTCGTTTCCGGGCGCATCGCGCGGTTCCAGCCAGCGCGCGGCCAGGATGCCGACCTCGTACAGCAGCACCATCGGGATCGCCAGCAGCAGTTGCGAGATCACGTCCGGTGGCGTGATCACTGCGGCGAGCACGAAGATGCCGACCACCGCATAGCCGCGCGACTCGCGCAGTTGCGTCGGCGTGACCCAGCCCAGCAATACCAGGATCACCAAAGCGACCGGCAATTCGAAGCTCACGCCGAAGGCCAGGAAGATCACCAGCACGAAATCCAGGTACGCACTGATGTCGGTCATCATCGCCACGCCGGTCGGCGTGACCTTGGCCAGGAACGCGAACACCGATGGCAGCACGATGAAATACGCGAACGCGCAACCGGCGTAGAACAGCGCCAGTGCCGACAGCAGCAGTGGCGTCGCCAAGCGTTTCTCGCGCCGGTACAAACCAGGTGCAACGAATGCCCACAACTGGAATAGCAGCCACGGCATCGAAACGATCAGTGCGACAAAGAACGCCAGCTTGAGCGGCGCGAAGAATGGCGAGGCGACTTCGATCGCGATCAACTGTCCGCCCTTCGGCAACTTGTCGAGCAGTGGTTGTGCCAGCCACGCATAGAGTTTGTTGGCGAACGGCAGCGCCGCCGCGAACACGATCAACAGGCCGACCACCGCGCGCAACAGACGGGAACGCAGTTCGATCAGATGCTCGACCAAGCCACTGTGCGCGGGCTGGCCATCGTCAGCGGGCAGCATCGTCGTCCCTGGGTGCGGGTGCGTCCGCGATGTCCGCATCGGGCGATTGCACTTCAGCCGCCTGCGATTCAGGTGAATGCGATTCAGGCGATGGCAGGTCGGGTGATGTCACTTCATCGGCGGAAGTGTCGTAGGCGCGACCTGCGTTGGCCATGCTGTCGAAGCCGCGTCGCACCGCCTCACTGTGTTCGCGCAAGCCCTGCTCGGTCTCGCGAAAGGCGTCCTGTGCATCGTGCAGGCTGCGGCGGAGTTCGTCGGCGGCAAGATCGCGCTCCAGTTCGGACTTGACCGAATACCACTGCGCGCGCGCGCGCCGGACCCACAAACCGGTGAAGCGTGCGGCCTTGGGCAGGCGTTCCGGGCCGAGCACGATCAGTGCGACGACCGCGATCAGCAGCAGTTCGGAAAATCCGATATCGAACATGGGTCGATCCCGTCAGGGGTTTTGTAGGAGCGCCCCATGGGTGCGATGAGGCATTACCAGTAAAGCCCATCGCGCCCATGGGGCGCTCCTACAGAGGCGTCAGCGTTGTTCGCGATCGGGGTCGTTGCGCGACGGTTCGCTGCGTTGCGGATCGGTGCGCGACTCATCGGTTCGCGACTCGTCGCCGAGCTGCCCGGGCGGACCCTTGTCGTCGTCGCCCATGCCCTGCTTGAATCCCTTGACCGCTTCACCGACATCCTTGCCGACGTTTTTCAGGCGCTTGGTGCCGAACACCAGCACCACGATCAACAGCACGACCAGCCAATGCCAGAGACTGAAACTACCCATCGGAATCGCCAGTTGGTTGCGGGTCTTGAGGATAACGCAGGCGAGTGACAGGGGTTGAACCTGTCAGCCCATTCTCGACCAAGGGCTTGCAACAAACTGATCGGGAAATCGCGATCCGCCCGAATGATTGAGAAAGCTTGAACAAAAGCGTGCTTTCCCGGGGTCCGATTGCCGTTAAGCAGGGATGGGGAATTGATATTCGCTCAAGGCGTCGTCGGCAACTCTTCCGTGCGCACTTCGCCATCCTGCACCGGCTCGAATGGCGTCGGCTGGGTTTCGGTGACGGTCGGGGTGGAGGGTGATGCTGGCGACATCGGCGCGGGCGTCGCAGTACGCACCGACGCCGCCGACGCCGTCTGCGTGGTGCCGCGGCGTGCACGCGCGGTGGCGGTGGCTTCTTCCAGGCTGTCGCGGAAATCGACGACGGCGGTGGAGGCCGGCATGGTGGCGCGGCCCTCGAAGATCATCCGCGGCGTGGTGCCGTTGCCATACACAGATTGGTTGGCGGCATCGTCGATCGCCAGCACCGCGCCGTCCAGCGCCACGCCCGCAAACAGGCCGCGCGCGCGCGACCACGACCAGATTTCCGCTTTCAGTTCGCCATCGGTCGCGGTCGAGGCATTGCGGCCCAGTGGACCGGCGGCGATACCGGCATCGGCGCCGAGGGTGAACTTGCCGTTGACGATCGAGTCCAGCCCGCGCTCGCTGCGGAACACCATCACCACGTCCGACGATTGCACGCCGGCCTGGAATCCGATGCTGCCGCCGGTCAAGGTGATGAAGGTCGGATTGGACCAGGTGCCGTCGGCAGTCTTGATCGACAGCAGGCCATGGCCGCGGCGCCCGCCGATGATCAAACCGGCCTTGATGGTGTCGGGAATCACGGCGATGGCCTTGGCCTCGTCGAGCAGCTTGTCGGGGATGGCCGATTCGGGGATCGCCTGGATGTCGGTCATGACGCGCAGTGCGTTGCGGGCGCGTTCGTCTTCCCGGGTTCCGGCAAAGGTGGCTGTAGCGAACAGGCTCGCGAACAACAACGCGCTCAACTGTTGCAGGGACAAACGTGTCAGACGATGCATGGCGGGCTCCGGAAAATCATTCGGGACAAATGATTCAATTCGAACAAATGAGGTGTAACAAATGGTGCGGCTTAGTTCCAGTTCAGGCTAGTCTTCACGGCATGAATCGCATCTGAGCCGTTCGTGCTTTTCAGATGCAGTGCTAAGGTGCGCCGTCCGAGACACGACTGTCGATGCCAATAACCCGCAACACCGCTTTGCTGTTGGTCAACCTCGGCACGCCCGACGCGCCGACGCCCTCGGCCGTGCGTCGTTTCCTCGCCGAATTCCTGCACGACCATCGCGTGGTCACGTTGACGCGGTGGCTGTGGTGCCCGCTGCTGCATTTCGTGATCCTGCCCTTGCGGTCACCGAAAGTGGCGAAGAAATACGCGCAGGTCTGGATGGCGGGTGGCTCGCCATTGGGCGTGTTCACGCGACGGCTGACGCAAGCGGTACAGGCCGTGAAGCCGGAATGGCAGGTGCGCCACGCGATGCGCTACGGCGCGCCGTCGATTGCGAGTGTGCTGGTCGAATGGCAGGGTGCCGGTGTCGAACGCGTCATCGTGCTGCCGCTGTACCCGCAGTATTCGACCTCGACCACGGCTTCCGTCTCCGATGCACTGGCGCGCAGCAATCATGGGTTGCAGGTCACGATGATCGACGACTATGCGACCGACCCCGGGTGGGTGGCGGCCATCGCCGATTCGATCCGCGCGCATCGCGCGGCGAATGGCGACGGCCAGCATCTTTTGTTTTCGTTCCATGGCCTGCCGCAGCGCTTTGTCGACAACGGTGATCCGTATCCACGTCGATGCGAGGCGAGCGCGGTGGCAAT
>JAYTAY010000418.1:0-2877 GCA_043737255.1 Luteimonas sp. | reverse complement strand
AGGTCTACACCGCGTCGATCGATGAACGGTTGAACGAGAAGGGCTACATCCTGCCGGGTCTGGGCGATGCCGGTGACAAGATTTTTGGTACGCGCGCGGAATAATCCGCGTCGCAGAAAATGTAGGACGGAATCGACGCAGTCGCTTCAGCCGCATGCAGTGAAGCAATGCCCCGGATTACGAAGCCCGTTGAATCACAGCGCCCGGAACTAAAAGCGGTGGAAGCCTCTGCACGAAGTGCTTCTCAACAGCGAAGCTGGTCATTCCGACCTCCACGGACGCGCATGACAATTTTTTTTCAGCGACGCCGCTTCTTCATGTAGATCACCAGCACGATGAGCAGCAGCACGAACAACCCGGCACCCACGAATCCCGCGACTTCATTCTTGCTGTAGTCCGCATCGTTCGCACCGGCCGTGGCCGCCGTTCCGGAGCCTGCTGATGGTGTTTGTGCCATCGTCCACACGCCATTGTTCATCGCAATTGCTTCTTTCAACGGCGGCAAAACCAATTCCCGCCAGGTAATCCGCAAGTCCCCGACCTGCGGATCGAGTGGGTTGATCGCACTGCCCAACCCATCACCCTCGGGCTGGAACGTGGCCGAAAGATTGCCCGGCAATGCGGAAAAATTGGGTCGGTAATCACGCCACTGGCCGAGCACTTTCAACACCTGCAGATCAATCGGCTTGTTGTCGAGGCGAATGTCTTCCGGCATCCACTCGCGACTGGCCAGCGGAAAATCCACCGGATTGTCGTGACCTGCCGAAAATGTTCCCGAGTCGATCCGCTCGCTGCTCCAGGTCCTGTCGTATTGCGCGCCTGGAACGCGCCCTTCGCGCCACTGGTACATCTCGACACGACGTTCCAGCCCCAACTGCCGGGTGCTGACGCCAAATTCCACATCGACGACCGCTTTGGTCGCTTGCGGCACACCTTGCGGATCGGTTTGAGCGAAACACGTGCCGGCAAGCAGCAGCACCAGCAACCCAGACCACCACTTCATGCAATCAGCGCCCGCGCGTGCAGGTCGGAAACTTCATGCGTGGTGCCGTAGCGACCCTTTTCATCGCGCGTCACTTGCGCCAAAGCGCATCCCGGATCGTGGGTGAAAAACAGGTGCACGTTGCGGGCCAGTTTGTCGGCGAGAAAGTCGTTCTTCTCGTCGATCAGCAATTCGGCGTTGCGGTCGTAACCCATCGTGATCGGCACGTGTACCCACGGTCGCCCTGGAATCAGGTCGGCGCAGAAGACCACACCGCCATGGCCTTCGCCATCGGAATGATCCGGGCCCACGATCTCCGACAGCATCAAGCCCGGTGTATGGCCATCGCTGAAATGGAAGCGAACCTCATTGCCGAGGGTGCGTGAGTGCGTGCTGTCGATCAGTTCCAGACGGCCGCTCGCCTGGAGCAAGCCGGGCAATTCCGCGATGAAGCTCGCGCGGTCACGCGCATGCGGGTTGCGTGCACGATCCCAACTGGCGGCACTGACCAGGTAGGTTGCATTCGGAAACAGCAACTCCGGCGCCCTGCCCTCCTGCCACGGCGCGAGCAAACCGCCGGCATGATCGAAATGCAGGTGCGACAACACCACGACATCGATGTCCTCGTGCTCGAATCCTGCGGCACGCAGCGACTCGAGCAGCACGTGTCGTTCTTCGACTACGCCATAGCGTTCGCGCAGTTTCGGCTCGAAGAATGCGCCGATGCCGGTTTCAAACAACACCGTCTTGCCATGCAGCGGGCTTGCCAACAAGGCGCGGCAGGCCAGCGGCACGCGGTTCTCCTCATCCGGTGGCAACCACTTGGTCCACATCGCACGCGGCGCGTTGCCGAACATCGCGCCGCCGTCGAGTTTCTGGCTGTTGCCGAGGATGGACCAGAGTTTCATGAATTCAATCTACTGCCGAAGGGCTTAAACGGATGTTATGGGAAGCGGCAAGGAAGTGGTGGTTATCCAAAAGGCTCTTGTAGAGCGGAGCTTGCTCCGCTCGCTACAAGTGCAAGAGCCTCCCATGCATCACATCAATCATCCCGCGTCGCCGAGAAATAAAACACGAACGCGCCTGCTTCGATGTTTCCAGCGCCGACCCGGATCGGGGCCACTGCACCAGTCGATGCAATGACGCCGTCGCCTGTCACATCGGGCTCGGTGCCCGGAATACGGAAACGGCTTCCGCGCCAGCCCTTGATCGTCAGGGTTGCGCGTTGTCCTTCAGCGAGCCGCATCATCGTGTGTGTATCACGGGCCAGGACGACGTTGCGGCCAACCGTGTCATCCATTTCGTCCTGCTGGAAGACGAACAAGGGTTCGCCGTTGGCTTCTACCGAAAAACGCCAATCGGTCGTAGCGACCGAGCCGTCATTTTCCACGGCGATTCTTTCAAGTTGCAGCCGCAGTTTGTCGGATTGTGGTGCGCGAGCAATCGGTGCGGGCTCTTTCGTCCTTGTCGTTGCCGGGCTGGCAGCAGATGGCCTGGACGCCGCCGCGGTGCGCCGCTTGTCGACCAGTTCCATCACATTACCGATCAATGTGGTGATCGCCACCAGGAACACCACGGCCGCCGCCATTTTTGCGGGAAGCTGCGTGTACCAAGGCCGTTTGGGGTCATCGCTCATTGAAAATCTCGTTTAGAGCGTCCTTCGACAGTCTCAGGATGAGCGGAGGAGGTAGTTCCGCTGCTCTTATTGCGTCGGCTCGATGCGCGCCTTGCCGACAGGGTTACGCGGATCGGTACCACCGGACAACACATTCATTTTTTTATCCCACAACACCGTCTGCAAGTTGCCCCATCGCGATTCACCCGCATTGATCGTGTGACCCATCGCCTGCAAGGCGGCGACAGTGTCCGTAGATAGTGCTCCGGGTTCAGCCGAG
>JAYTAY010000417.1:0-6780 GCA_043737255.1 Luteimonas sp. | reverse complement strand
CGCAAGATCGGCAAGCAGCAGGATTTGTTCCACCTGCAGGAGGAAGCGCCCGGCCTGGTGTTCTGGCATCCCAAGGGCTGGTCGATCTGGCAGGTGGTTGAACAGCACATGCGCCGCGTCTATGTCGACAGCGGTTACCAGGAAGTGCGCTGCCCGCAGATCCTCGACGTGTCGTTGTGGAAGCAGTCCGGTCACTGGGACAACTACCAGGACAACATGTTTTTCACCGAGTCGGAAAAGCGCACCTACGCGGTCAAGCCGATGAACTGCCCCGGCCACGTGCAGATCTACAACGCCGGGCTGCACAGCTATCGCGATCTGCCGATCCGCTACGGCGAATTCGGCGCCTGCCATCGCAATGAACCGTCGGGCGCACTGCACGGCATCCTGCGCGTGCGCGGGTTCACCCAGGACGATGGCCACATCTTCTGCACCGGGCAGCAGATCGAGGCCGAGGTGACTGCGTTCCACCAGCAGGCGCTCAAGGTCTACAGTGATTTCGGCTTCAACGACATCAAGATCAAGATTGCGCTGCGACCGGACAAGCGCCTCGGCGACGACGCCACCTGGGATCGCGCGGAGGGCGCATTGCGTTCGGCGCTGGCCGCGTGCGGCGTGGAGTGGCAGGAGTTGCCGGGCGAGGGCGCCTTCTACGGCCCCAAGGTCGAGTACCACCTCAGCGATGCAATCGGCCGCACCTGGCAGCTGGGCACGATGCAGGTCGATTTCATGATGCCCGAGCGCCTGGGCGCGGCGTATATCGACGAGGCCAGCCAGCGGCGCACGCCGGTGATGCTGCACCGGGCCATCGTCGGTTCGATGGAGCGTTTCATCGGCATCCTGATCGAGCATCACGCCGGCAGTTTCCCGTCGTGGCTGGCGCCGATCCAGGCGGTCGTGGTCAATATCACCGACGCCCAGGCGGATTACGTGGAAGAAGTGCGGAAAACCCTTGCAAATCAAGGCTTCCGGGTGCAGTCGGATTTGCGGAACGAGAAGATCGGCTATAAGATTCGCGAGCACACGCTACAGCGGGTGCCGTACCTGCTGGTGGTCGGGGACCGCGAGAAGGAAAACGGTGCAATCGCCGTGCGCACCCGCGGTGGGGAAGACCTGGGGACGATGAGCGTCGCCGATTTCGCCTCGCGCTTGCGTGCCGACCATATTGCAGCTTGAGCTAGGCCCCGCCTCACGGTTGGGCCAACACCTTCCGGGTGATGTGATCACCTGGAAAAACGATGCAGGGATGTATCGTTCGCGACTCCGGCGCATGGCACCGGGTTCGACATATTGGGAAGCGGCAGGATGGCCGTTTTTTCAACAGTGATTCCACCTTGGAGATTGAAACATCAGCATCCCCGATTCGAAGCAGAACCGAAAGAACCAGGAAATCCGCGTGCCCCGCGTGCGCGTACTCGATGTCGAAGGCGAAATGGTCGGCGTGCTCTCGCGCGACGAAGCGATTGCCCTGGCCGAGGAAACCGGCATGGATCTCGTCGAAATCCAGCCTAACGCCGATCCGCCGGTCTGCCGGATCATGGATTTCGGCAAGTTCAAGTTCGATCTGCAGAAGAAGGCCAACGCGGCCAAGAAAAAGCAGAAACAGGTCGAGATCAAGGAAATGAAGTTTCGTCCTGTCACCGACGAGGGCGACTACCAGATCAAGCTGCGCAACATGCGCCGGTTCCTGGAAGAAGGCGACAAGATCAAGGTCAACATCCGCTTCCGTGGCCGCGAAATGAGCCACCAGGAGCTGGGCCGTGAAATGGCGACACGGATCGAGACCGATCTGGGCGAGGACATCGTCATCGAATCGCGTCCTCGCCTGGAAGGCCGGCAGATGGTGATGATGATCGCGCCGAAGAAGAAGTAGCGCATTTCCTTCCCCTTCGGGCACCGATGGGAGAAGCGTAAGAACGAAGCAACAGCCTGATTTGCAAGGGAAACCCAGTCCCTGCATAATGCCCGGCCCGGTTCGCCGGGTTGCTGCACGCAATACTTTGGACCCGTCAGTGATTCCTTTACGGATCAACGACTTACAAACCGGTTAGGGCAGGACGGAAAGCGTGGCCGCGTTCATACGCACAAGCCACCGCCTCTACCAGTACTAGAAACCCCGAAAGGACATCGCAATGCCCAAGATCAAGATCAAGACCCATCGGGGCGCTGCCAAGCGCTTCCGAAAGACTGCTACCGGCAAGTTCAAGTGTGGCCATGCCAACCGCAGCCACATCCTCACCAAGAAGGCGACCAAACGGAAGCGCAACCTGCGGCAGACGAACCATGTTCGTCCCGAGGATGCAGGCCGTATCAATCGCATGCTGCCGTACGCCTGAGGAGGACTGAACCATGGCACGAGTCAAACGTGGTGTGACGGCACGCCGTCGGCACAAGAAAATCCTGAAGCAGGCCAAGGGCTACTACAACGCCCGCCGCAAGGTCTTCCGCGTCGCCAAGCAGGCGGTCACGAAGGCACTGCAGTACGCCTACATCGGCCGAAAGCAGAAGAAGCGCAATTTCCGCTCGTTGTGGATCACCCGCATCAATGCGGCGGCCCGCATCAATGGCATGAGCTACAGCCGTTTCATCAACGGCATGCTCAAGGCCGGTATTACCCTCGACCGCAAGGTGCTGGCCGATATCGCCGTGCACGATGCAGTGGGTTTTGCTGCGCTGGCCGAAAAGGCCAAGGGCGCGCTCGCGGCATAAATTACGCAGGTCGCTCCGCAGGCATCGGCGCACGCGTGCGGATGTTGCACGAATAGCGGAGTGACACGTGGTGCATGCATGGGGAAGGGCGCAAGTCCTTTCCCATTTTTTTGTGCTGATTTTTTACTCGTCACTCCCGCGCAGGCGGAAGCGCTTTTCCACGGCGCAGCCGGTCAATCCAGCGACTTTCGTGACGACGAGATAAAGTCACTGCGTCCCCGCCTTCGCGGGGATGACAACTTGGTGATCTGCGAGGTTCGCTGGCGAATGAGCGGCATTGAATCATTGACGGAGCAGGCGCTTGCCGACATCGCATCGGCGGATGCGCCCGATGCCATCGAGGCCTTGCGTGTGTCGTTGCTCGGCAAGAACGGCAGCATCACCGCGCAGCTGAAGTCGCTGGGCGCGTTGCCCGCAGACCAGCGCAAGACGGCAGGCGAGGTGATCAATCGCGCACGCGATGTGATTTCGCAGGCCTTGTCCGCGCGCAAGGTCGAACTCGACGATGCCGTGCTCGATGCGCGCCTGTCCAGCGAAACCATCGATGTCACGCTGCCGGGACGCAACGCGACACGTGGCGGGCTGCATCCGGTCAGCCGCACGCTGGAGCGCATCGTCGAGATCTTTGGCCGGCTCGGCTATGAACTGGCCGACGGCCCCGAGATCGAGGACGACTGGCACAACTTCGAGGCATTGAATTTTCCGCCACACCATCCTGCGCGCGCGATGCACGACACCTTCTACATGGCCGATGAAAGCGGCGGCGACCGCCGCCTGCTACGCACGCACACCTCGGGTGTGCAGGTGCGTTACATGGCCGAGCACCAACCGCCGTTGCGGATGCTCGCGGCCGGCAAGGTCTATCGTTCCGATTCCGACCAGACCCACACGCCGATGTTCCACCAGGTCGAAGGCCTGCTGGTCGACGAACACGCCAGCTTCGCCGATCTCAAGGGCACGCTCAGCGAATTCGTGCGCGCGTTCTTCGAGCGCGATTTCGCCATGCGCTTCCGTCCGAGCTTCTTCCCGTTCACCGAGCCATCGGCGGAAGTCGATATCGCCTGGCAACAGCCGGATGGTTCGACGCGCTGGCTGGAGGTGCTCGGCTGCGGCATGGTGCATCCCAATGTGCTGCGCAACGTCGGCATCGACCCCGAGCGCTACACCGGGTTTGCATTCGGCCTCGGCGTGGAGCGGTTCGCGATGCTGCGGTATGGCGTGGATGACCTGCGCAGTTTCTTCGACAACGACGTGCGTTTCCTGCGGCAGTTCGCTTGACGAACAGCAACAAAAGGCAATCCGATGAAATTCTCCGAAAACTGGCTGCGCCAACACGTCAAGACCGACGCGACCCGCGAGCAACTCGCCGCGACGTTGACCGCGATCGGTCTCGAAGTCGAAGTAGTCACGCCACTTGGGGACGCACTCGATGGCGTCGTTGTCGCGCAGATCATCGAATGCGCGAAGCATCCGGAAGCCGACCGCCTGCAGGTCTGCCAAGTCGATGCGGGTGGCAAGCGCCTGCAGATCGTCTGCGGCGCACCCAATGCGCGCGCCGGTTTGAAGGCGCCCCTGGCCACCGTCGGCACGCGTATTGGCGAGATCACGATCAAGGCCGCGACACTGCGCGGCATCGATTCCAACGGCATGTTGTGTTCGGCGAAGGAACTGGGCATCGACGCGGATGCGTCCGGCCTGCTCGAACTGCCGGCCGATGCGCCCGTCGGCAGTCCGCTCGCCGATTACCTCGGGCTGCCGGACGCGTCGTTCGAATTGAAGCTCACGCCCAATCGCGCCGACTGCTTCAGCGTGCGCGGCATCGCCTTCGACGTGGCCGCCGCCTGTGGCAGCGAAGTCGCAACACTTGATGCCACGCCGATGCCGGCGTTGATCGATGCCACGCTGCCGATCGAATTGAACGCAGGCGCCGATGCGCCGCGTTACGTCGGCCGGGTCATCGAAGGCGTCGATACCGCGCGGGTGACGCCAGTGTGGATGGCCGAACGGCTGCGGCGCAGCGGTATCCGTCCGGTCAGCTTGCTGGTCGATGTCACTCAATACGTGATGCTGGAACTTGGCCAGCCGATGCACGCCTTCGATCGCGACCTGCTCAAGGGACCGGTTAGCGTGCGCCGTGCACGCACCGATGAAACATTGAAGTTGCTGGATGGCCGCGATGTCGTGCTCGACAGCGAGTTCGTCGTCATCACCGATGCTGACCGCGTGGTAGCACTGGCCGGTTTGATGGGTGGATTCGACACACGCGTCACCGATGCCACGATGAACGTGTTCCTTGAAGCCGCGCACTTTGCAACGGACGCGATCATCGGCCGCGGCCGCAAACTCGGTCTGCACACCGATGCCGCGCATCGCTTCGAGCGCGGCGTCGATCCGGAATTGCCGCGCATCGCGATGGAAATCGCGACGCGCCTGATCGTCGAGATCGCTGGCGGCTCGCCCGGACCCGTAATCGAAGCGGCGTTGCCGGAACACTTGCCCAAGCCAGCGCCGATCACCTTGCGTCGCGTACGCCTGGCGCGCGTGCTCGGCCTGCAGATCCCGGATAGCGAGGTCGAACGCATCCTTCGCGCGCTCGGCTTGGCGGTAGACGTCACGGCCGATGGATGGCAGGTCGCGCCACCGACGCGCCGCTTCGATCTTGCGATCGAGGAAGACCTGATCGAGGAAATCGCCCGCATCCATGGCTACGACGTGATCCCTGTCACCTTGCCCGGCGGCGCGACCCGCATCGCTGCGCCAAGCGAGGCGCGCATCGATGAATCGGTGGTGCGTCGTCATCTGGCGGCGAGGGATTTTCTGGAAGCGATCAACTACGCCTTCGTCGATCGCGAATTGCTGGTCAAATGGAATGCCAGCGACAAGCTGGTGCCCTTGGCCAATCCGCTGAGCGCGGACCTGGGTGCGATGCGCACGCAATTGCTGCCGGGTGTGGTCGCCGCGCTGGCGCGAAATACCGCGCGCCAGCAGTCGCGCGTGCGACTGTTCGAGCTTGGGAAGGTCTTTCACGGCAACGGCGCGGATGCGCCGACGGAAACATCGCGCGTGGCTGCGGCTGTCTGTGGGGAATGCGCCAGCGAGCAGTGGGGCAGTGCTGCCCGTGCTGCGGATTACCACGATCTGAAGGGCGACCTCGACAGCCTCGCCGCGTTGTCGGGGGCCACGCTGGAATATCGACCGCTGCAGTCTGTCGCCGGTCATCCGGGGCGTTCGGCCGATGTGTTCCGTGATGGGCGGAAGATCGGCTGGATCGGCCAGTTGCATCCGCGTCTGCAGCGCGCGCTCGATCTCGAAACCGATGTCATTGCCTTCGAGCTCGACCTCGAACCACTGTTGTCGCGCGCCGTGGCCAAGGCCGAACCACTGTCCAGGTTCCCGTCCGTCCGCCGCGATCTCGCGTTCGTCGTCCCGGCTGCCGCGTCGTGGGAGACGGTTTCGTCGACGGTTCGCAAGGCTGCAGGCCCGTCGCTGCGGGATCTGGTGTTGTTCGACCGGTACGTCGGCAAGGGGGTCGAAACCGGATTCAAGAGCCTCGCTATGGGCTTGATTCTGCAGGACAGTTCCCGCACTCTGACCGACCGCGACGTGGACGCAGCGGTGGCCCATGTGATGGCCGCACTGCAGCGCGACCACGGCGCGTCGATCCGTAGCTGATGTTGCTCAGGGGGAACAACAGTGGCATTGACCAAGGCTGAAATGGCCGAGCGGTTGTTCGACGAAGTCGGTCTGAACAAACGTGAGGCAAAAGAGTTCGTCGACGCATTCTTCGTTGCGTTGCGCGAAGCGCTGGAGCGCGGTCGACAGGTCAAGCTGTCGGGCTTTGGCAATTTCGATTTGCGCCGCAAGAACCAGCGGCCTGGCCGCAATCCAAAAACCGGCGAAGAGATTCCGATTTCCGCGCGCACGGTGGTGACGTTCCGCCCTGGACAGAAACTCAAGGAACGCGTCGAAGCTTATGCCGGGAATGGGCATGCTTGATCCGGGCAGCAACCGCGAACTGCCGGCGATCCCGGCCAAACGCTATTTCACCATCGGTGAAGTCAGCGAGCTGTG
>JAYTAY010000416.1:0-2891 GCA_043737255.1 Luteimonas sp. | reverse complement strand
TGCTGCCCAAGCCGAAGGACAACCCGCCGGTCGCGGTGCTGTTGCCGTACGGCGAAGCCATGACCGAGCACAGCGCCATCACCAACATCACCCGCAACGAAGATGGCGTGCTGCGAGATATTCCGCTGCGCGAAACCGTTGGCGACTGGGCGCTGGCGTCGCTACCACTGCAATTGGCGATCGCCACCGGCAAACGTTCCCCGCGCAGTTATCACGCATCGGTACGGCCGAACTGGCGCCGCGACAGCCGGCTGCCGTTCGTCAGCGCCGCCGATCTGCTCGTCGACAAACCGGTCTGCGAAACGCGCGCACCGATGCCGCCGATGCGCGGCCGCATCGCGCTGGTCGGCCATACCGCGCAGGGCCTCAACGATGCCAAGCCGACGCCGGTCAACCCGATGATGCCCGGCGTGGAAGTCATGGCCGAAGCCACCGAGGCGCTGGTGGCCGGCACGGCCATCGATTCGCCCCCGACCTGGGTCAAATACGTGCTCGCCGCCATCCTGGTGCTGCTGACGGTGTTTGCGTTTTTCCGCGGCGAGCCTGCCAACGACATCGATTCGATCTTCCTCGCCACCAACCTGCTGTTGTTGTCGGCATCGTTCGTCGGGCTGACCGCATTCGGATATTTCTTCGACATCTTTGCCAGCGTCGGCTTTGTCAGCCTGTGCTTCGGCCTGTGTCGCCTCTACGCAGGCGTACAACGTGGGCGCGCCGTCGGCAACAACGATTTCCTGGCCCGGTTCGACGCGGAGGTGGACGGCTGGCTGGTGATGGCACGATTGCGATTCGTGCCTGACGTTGCACTCGATGCGCGTTCCGCGGCGCGCCGGCGGCGTGAGTATCGCCGCCGCCTGCGGCGTTTCCTCTACGCCGGCTGCAGCGCAGTGATGCTGGAAGGCGTGGTCGAGCGCAAGAGCTGGCTGCATGAAACGCTCGACGACATGATGGTGCTCGTCTGGAAAGGCGCTGACGCTGACACTGCACGCCGCGATGCCCAGCAGGACCTGGATGCGTTGCATGTTCACCTGAATGAACACGACGACCGCCTCCACAACGACGGCGTGATCAAGGTGTGTGTGGTCACCGCACGGATCGACGATGGACGCGATGCCTCCGATCGGGGCGAGCGCCTGCGGCTACGCGAAGTGCTTGGCCGCGTGCTGAACTCGCCCCTGGAATGGCCGCTGGCGGCAGCGAATACGTTTATTGCTAGGGAAGGTTTGAACAACCGAGGCGTTGTCGGCGACAGACGCAAATAACCCAAATGGAGGTTGGCCGAGTCGTCATTCTTGCGTGATTTACCGTTCTGCGCAGAGCCTGCACTGCTCGTCATTCCCGCGAAGGCGGGAGCCCACGCCGATGAACCTTCCGCAGAGCAATTCTTGCGATCTGACAATGTACGTGCATGGGTTCCCGCCTTCGCGGGAATGACGAGCAAAAAAGCGTTTTTTCCGGACGGAATTATTTCCAATCGATTGGAGTGACAGCATGCGACCCACCCTCAGCCCTTTGGTAGCTTCATTGATGCTGGTCGCGCTTGCCGGCATCGCCTTCGCAGCCGACAAGACCGCGGAAATGCCGGCGGTGGTACACAAGCCATCGGTCGATGTGCACAGCGGTCCCGATTTCAGCGCGCCGACCATCGCCAAGCTCAATCGCGACGCGCCGGTGAAAATTGCCGGGCAACAGGGGCTGTGGTTCCGTCTCAACATGCCCGAAAGCAAATCTGGTTTCGTGCGTGTGAATGATGTGCGGATTGCGTACTCGGGCAAGGAGAATTCCGATGCCAACATGCGCGCATTGTTTACCGGCAAGGCCGGCAAGGGACGCGTGACCGAGACTGCCAGCGTGCGCGGCATCGATGAAATCGATTTGCAGTCCGCCGGATTCGATTCGGCGCAGTTCGCGCGCTTGGAATCGTATCGGCTTACGCCGCAAGCGGCCGCCGCGCATGCGCGCACCAGCGGCTGGGTCGACATCACCGTGCCCTACGCGGCTGAAGCGCGACCGACCGCCGCCAGTGGCCGCAAGCAGGCCACGCAAAGCGAGAAACGCAGTGGCCTGTCCGCTGCCCGCGGATTGCTGTCACGGATCGGCGCCAATGTCGGCGGAGTACTGGGGGCCGCCGACAAGATCGTGCCGAGATCCGAACAGGAGCTCACCGCGGAAGAGCTCGCGCTCGGGCCGGAAATCGCCGGCCGCATCCTCGGCGCCGCGCCGCTGTGGAAGGACGATGCCGCGCAGCGCCGGGTCAACCAGATCGGACGCTGGCTGGCATCCCACACTTCGCGGCCGGAACTGCCGTGGACGTTCGGCATCATCGATTCATCCGAGGTCAACGCCTTCGCCGCGCCCGGCGGTTATGTACTGATTACCCGCGGCCTGTACAACCTGCTCGACGACGATGGCGAGGTGGCGGCCGTTCTCGGCCACGAAATCAGCCACGCGGTGCAGCGCGATCACTACCAAGTGATCCGGAAGCAGGAGATGACCTCGGCCGGTACCGATCTGGCGGCGTCGCAGGTCAACGTCGGTGGCGGCATGGCCGGTAGTTTCGCCAAGGATTACGTCAAGAAGAACGGCGCCAGGATCGCGCTGACGCGGCTCGACCGCGAGGCCGAATTCCGCTCCGACGAGGCTTCTGAAATCTACCTGGCGCGCACCGGATTCAATCCGATGTCGCTGTACATGGTGCTGCAGAAAATGACCGCGCTCGGCACCGCCTCGGCCAAACTGGCGCAGTTGTACAAGACCCACCCGCCACTGGACGATCGCCTCGATCGGATCGATCGTCGTGGTTACGCCGGGCTTGAACGATATACGCAGCGTTAGGCGTCTACCCAGCTGCATAGCACTGTCAACCAGAAGGAGAATGACCTATGCATATC